>JANNUK010000122.1:0-2541 GCA_031395155.1 Chloroflexota bacterium
GAACGTCTCGAGCACCCCGTGAGTGGCCGCGTCGAGGACGGTCAGGGCCTGACCGGCGGACGAGACGAGGTACACCTTCGACCCGTCGCGTGAGAAGGCGATGCCGTGGGGGTTTCGAGGGACAGGAACGGACTTCAGGACGAGGAAGGTTTCGGCGGGCGTGGCGCCGCCGCCCACGTCCCGGAGAGCCTCGATCGCCTCGCGGAGGGCGGCCTCGACCCGATTGCGCCCGCGCACCAGCTCCGTGAGGAGGAACCCGTAACGGTCGCTCCGGGGATCGAGCGTGCGCAGCTCCCGCGCGCCGTCCAGGGCGGGCAGCAACGGCTGGGGCGTCGCCGGGTCCTGGCCGAAGCGCCCGGCCGCGGTGTAGAGCGTTGAGTTCAGGACGTGAGAGGCCCGGAGGAGGGTCCGGTTGATCCGGGCCGCCCGCGCCTCGTCGAGCGACGCCGCCGGAGCGAAGATGCGGCCTTCCAGGTCCCGCGCCACGGCCTCGAGCTCGCGGGCCAACGAGAGCGGCTCTCCGAGGTCGAGGCGCTCCTGCTCCAGCTCCCCGAGGACCCGGGAGTAGGCGGCGGCGATGGCCGAGATGCGGTAGGGGAGGACCCGTGCGTTGAGCAGCGCCACCAGCGAGGCGAGGCGCCACTCGGCGTCCCGGACGAGGACGTCCATCGACAGCTTGTCGACCGTGTCCTCCGGCGTGTGCCACCACCATGCGCCCTGGGAGCCGCCGACATACGGCAGGCGGTCGGGGTGCTCCTTGGGCAGCTCGGTGACACCGAGGGACAGCTCGGGGACCCCGATGCCCTGGAACGACGAGTCCCCGGCTCGGGGCGGCCGGATCCTCTCCGGGTCTTCCGAGACGTACTCGTGGACGGCATCGCGGCCGGTCAGCTCGCGGGCGAGCTCGTCCACGAACCCCATCAGCTCGGGCCAGGCCCAGGTCGAGGCGACGTCGAGGGGGACGCCCTTCGTGCCCGGGCCGTCCAGGTTGACGTAGCCGACGCAGAGCCGGTCGAGGTCCGAGAAGTAATGGTCCGCGAACCAGGTGGAGCCGGCGTAGCGCCCGGTCGAGTGGCCGTTCCACCAGGCGATCCGCACGCTGCGGCGGAGCTGCCCCCGGGCCTCGTGCAGAAGCCGCGCCAGCTCGACGAGCGTCACGTCGGTCCCGCCGGTGTCGGTCATCCCGGCGTACCAGGCGTCGAGGTGGGAGGAGAGGAGGACGAACTCCTCGCTGCGCCCGGGGACCTCGGCCACCACGAGGGGGGACTCGCGCCAGGCGGTCGAGACCTCCGTGTGCAGCGTGGCCGAACCCCCGCGCCGCGCCGCCTCCAGAATCGCGGCGCCGTCGCTCCGGCGCACCGAGAGGATCGGGATGCGGGGGATCGACGGGACGTCGGCCGGCGTGGGCGTCCCCCACACCGGCGTCGCGATCATCTCGTGCAGGCGCTCCCCGGTGTTGACGTGGACGAGGCCGATCGCTCCGGCCTCGGCCGCGCGGCGCGCGCTCTGAGGCGAGACCAGCCCCTCCACGACCGCGATCCGGCCGTGGACCCGCGCGCCGTCCAGCTCGCGCCCGGTGGCCCGGAAGAAGTCGTCTGCGGCCCGGCCCGCGTAGGCGAGGACGCCGGTCAGGCCCTCCGGAGCGGTGGAGGCGGAGAAGGAGGGCGGGACGGCTTGGATGCGGCGGCCGTCCAGGGCGACCGTGGCCTCGACCGGCCAGCTCAGGTACAGCCGCAAGGTGTGCACCTTGTAGGGAACGCCGAACCGGTCGAGCTCTCCGGTGATGTAGCGCGCGGCCGCGGCCTCCCCCGGCCCGCCCGAGATCCGGTCGAGGGAGGCGAACACCCGAAGACCGCGCGCGACGTTCCCTCGGTCGATCCGGCGCTGGAGGGAAGCGACGAGCTGGCGGTCGGATGCGCCGAGGATCCCTTGCGGGGCGGCGGGGGACGGGAGGATCAGGCCGGCCGCGAGCGGCAGGAGGAGCCCGGCGGGAATCCAGCGCCGGATGTGTGACTGCTGTGCCTTCATGCGGGACATCGTGTCCACCTTTCCTCAGGTGTCTACGAAATCGGGTCAAGCCCAAACCAGGTAACGCTCGACGAACGTACCTTTCAGGAGAAAACCCATGCGAAACTCGCTTCTCGGTACCCTCGCTGCTGCTTCCCTCTGGGCGGTGCCGGCTCCGACCCAGCGCCCGTCGCAGGTACTCGATCTCGGGCATCCCCTCTCGGACGCCGATCCTACATGGAGCGGCGAGAAAGTCTTCAACCGTATCGAGACCGCGACCTTCGAAAAGGACGGGGCCGCGCTGGGAAAGGTCTCGACCGACGAGCATTTCGGCACGCACCTCGACGCTCCCTCACACTTCGGCGGGAGCTGGACGACCGACAAGATTCCTGCGGATCGCCTTGTGCGACCCGCCGTGTGCATCAACGTCGCGGCGAAGGTAGCCGTCGATGAAGACTACCGTCTAGCAATCGAGGATGTCCGCGCGTTCGAGTCGCGATCCGGCCGTATTGCCGAAGGCGCGGTGGTGTTCGT
>JANNUK010000143.1:0-1830 GCA_031395155.1 Chloroflexota bacterium
GCGCCAACGTGCCGGTCTCGCCATAGGGCCGAACAAGGGGATGGAGAAACCCCGTGACAGGAACTCCGCGCCCGATGGGCGTGACGATCCTCGCGATCCTTCCCGTGATCGGCGGGGCGCTCTGGAACAGGGGCCGCGTGACGATTGGCGTCGCACGGCGTGCTACCGTTGGACACTTCGTCGCCCGGGCGCGTGGCGACCGAGTCGCTCATCCAATGCTGGAGACCGGACCATGATCCGTAGGCCGCACTCCCGAACGGTGGCTCTCGTCCTCTCGCTCATGGTCACGACCGGCTGCGCGAGTGTCCCGCTCGCATCTCCCTCACCGTCGGTCGCGGTCCAACCCACCGCTTCGCCCAAGCCCACCGCCTCACCCGAGCCGTCGAGGACTCCGCTCGTGGCGATCGATCCCAGCGGAACCGGCGACTGGCGCAGACTTCCCGATCCTCCGGGCCTCGGAACCAGCATCGTCCAGCAGATCGTCGCCGTGCCGGACGGCTTCGTTGCGCTCGGCTGCACAGCCCTGCCCGGCATCGAATGCGATGCCCCCTCCCTTTGGACCTCGGTGGACGCGCTGACCTGGTCGGAGCCCATCCTGCTGCCGACGATCCCCGGCGAAATCCACGGACAGGCCTCGGCGGCGGCGGTGACCCGGGCTGGCCTCGCTGTCGGTGGATTGGTCGTGCGCGACGATCGGGTGCACGCCGTGCTGTGGTTCTCGTCCGACGGCCGGCCCTTCGAGCGCGTCGGCGACGCGGCGTCGTTGGCCGATGCGGCGGTCGGCAACCTGACGAGCGTAGGCGATCGGTTCATCGCGGTGGGGGCCAGGGCCCCCTACGGTGGCGAGTTCTACGGGTTCCGAGCCTGGTCGTCGGACGACGGACGGACGTGGGTCGATCGAACCCCTGTCGATCCCGGTGAGGCCGTCGGGGGCGGGCTGATCGCGGTGGAGGGCGGTCTCGTCGGTTGGGGACCGACATGCACGGTCTGCGTACCGGAAACCGCGTGGTGGCGCTCGCCAGACGGGCTGACCTGGGCGGCCACCGGGAACGAGCTCGCGCAGGCCGGCGCCAACGTCACGACGGTCGGCGTGAACGACGGCGGGCTCGTCGCCTTCGGGACGATCGGGGGTGGCGATGAGCCGCTCCTGCCGGCGGCGTGGTCGCGCGGCACCGGCGCCGATCGGTGGGAGCCCGCACAGCCGCCGACCCAGCCCGAGGGGATGTCTGTCACCCGCTATCTCCTTGTCGGACACGGCGCCGCCCTGGCCGGGCAGACCTCGGTGGAGGAGCGACCGATCGGCCTCGTCTGGTTGTGGGGTCCCGGGGACGACGTCTGGCGGCCGCCCGTCCAGCTACCCGGAATGTGGGTGATCGCGCTGCTCCAGGACCCGGTGCGGCTCGACCGTCTCGTGGTCGTCGGGTCGTCGTCGGAAGGCGATCGCCAGCGGATCGTCCTCTGGACCGGCACGGTTGATTGGGCGCCATAGCCGGGTGCCGCGGAGTCGGGCCAACGGTGGGGTGCCTTGGCAGCAAAAGCGGTAGCAATATAGGCGCATAGCCCGGTTGGATTCGGACGTGCCCCACGTCGGCATGGCCGAGTGGATCGTCATCTACGAGACGGGCTGGGGGGCGCCGACTCTTGCGGCGACGGGCGGGAGCTTGGCTGGACGGCCCCCCCCGCTGATCGAGCCGCGGTCGGCTCGCGGGGGCGCTACGATTTCCCGCGCGCCGAGGTGGCGGAATGGCAGACGCGGCCGACTTAAAATCGGCTGCCCGCAAGGGCGTCAGGGTTCGAATCCCTGCCTCGGCACCATGACTGGCTCGGCCC
>JANNUK010000163.1:0-2768 GCA_031395155.1 Chloroflexota bacterium
GCCGGCCCATGGGTCCGGTCAGGTGGTTCGAGTGTACCAGCCGATCGTGCACGAACGGCTCGTCGGGTCCGAACCGCGAGTGGTGAGCTCAGGCACTCCAGAGCAGCGCGAGCACGATGGCGAACGCGAAGCAACCAAGCGCGATCATCGCCGCCACACCTCCGAGCACCGCCATGCCGAACGATGCCGCGGACCGTCGATCCACCCCCGCGCGCCACATGGCGATCCCGCCCGCCAGGGCCAGTGCACTGAACACGAGACCGAGGATCGCCGCACCCGAGCTCAGCATCGGGATCTGGCTCGTGTCGCGAACGGTCAGCGCGAAGAATGTGTAGCCGAGTGACCCGATGAGGGCCACCACCAGGATGATCCGGATCGGAGTCACCCGGATCGGTCCGATGTGCCGGCCCTCGCGTCGCCGGCCGCCGTCGGGAGTGCGCGGCGACACTTGCCAGTTCTCGTTGCGGCCTTCGCTGGTCCGAACCATGGACGGCAGCGTAGCAGGGGTCAGCCTGGGCGGTCGGGACGTGCCCTGTGATAAATCGCGATGTTGTGCGAGAGACGGGGCCGACGCAACCCGGCCACCAGGGCCTCGCCCGCGTCGCCAAACGCCTCACCGATGAAGGCCGCCGTATCGTCCACCGTCTCGAACGTCCACCAGCAGTGGAGGACCCGGATCTTGAAGCCGGCTTCCGTGAACGGACCGCCGCGCCGACCCCACGAGCCGAACTCCGGGCGATCTCCGACCAACGGCGAAACGTCGTCCCGACCGTAGTCGTGCACCGCCAGGAGGCGACCGTCTGGTCGCAGCACGCGATCGACCTCTGCGATCTCGAGCGGATCCACACCGCGGAAGGCCGACCAGGCGCCGATGACGACATCCATCGACCGGTCGGCGAAGGGCAGGCTCAGTGGACGCTCCAGGGGCGCCAGGTGGAGACGAGCGCCGAGCGCCTCGAGACCGGTGACGAGCGGGCCGCCGGCAAGATCGACCGCCGCCACATCGCGATCCCCGATCGGGCCGAGAGCGTGCAGGCCCCGAACAACTTTGCCCTCGCGATCGAAGGAGCGCGCCACGTGATCGGCGAGCGCCGGATCGAGCTGGAGGGGGAGGTCGGCCACGATCGGGGGAGTATAGGTGCGGGTCATGGTGCCAGGCGCACCGGGTTGGGCGCCGGATCAGGGGATCCGAACGACGGCCCCCGATCGGGGGCCGAGGGCGATCGCGTTCCACGTACCGGCCGGGCCGGGCCGATAACGTGGCGCATCCCAGCCGGGCAGCGCAACCAGCGCCGACTCCGGAACGGGCTCCCAGGAGCTGGGGCCGCCCTCGATGTCGGTGACCAGAGGAATCTCGACCGGCCCGTCACCGGCGTTCGCGGCGACGAGGATTCGACCGGTTGGTCCGGTTCGCTCGAACGCCTGCGCGTCGCCCGCCGTTCCGATCACCCGCAGAGCGCCGTGCCGGAGCGGCGGCTCGGCATGACGCGCCCGCATCGCCGCCCGGACGAATGCGTGGAGGTCGCCATCGTGAGCGGCGGCCTCCGAAGGGAACGCCCGGCGGGATCCGGGTTCGATACCGCCTTCGAGCCCGACCTCGTCACCGTAGTAGATGCATGGGGCCCCCGGCAACGTCGCCTGGAGGAGGACGGCGAGCCGGTAGGCATTGCGATCGCCCCCGCACATCGTCAGGAAGCGCGGCGTGTCGTGGCTGTCGAGCAGGTTGAGCTGGACGGCGACGACGGCCGGGTCGTACGCACCGTCAAGCGCCTCGAGGCGCTCCGCCATGCCACGACCGTCGAGGCGCCGAACCTGCTGCCCGTACTCGTGGTGGGCGCCGACGACGGTCTCGTCGAGATGCGAGCCCGCGGAGAAACCGAGGATCGCCTCGGCCAGTGGGTAATTCATCAGCGCGTCGAAACGATCGCCGGCAAGCCATTCCGGGGCGACTCGCCAGATCTCGCCGACGAGATAGGCATCGGGATTGACGGCTCGAGACCTTCGGCGAAACTCCGCCCAGAACGAGCCGTCGGGGATCTCCTCGGGCACATCCAGGCGCCAGCCGTCGATGCCGAAGCGCAACCAGTGCTCCCCGACGGACAGGATGTGCTCACGGACCGCCGGTTCGTCCAGGTTGAGCTTGGGCAGGGCCGGCAGGTCCCACCACGCCCGGTAGCCGAGACGACCGAGCGACGATCCATCGCCGCCGTGAGGCATCGTCCCGTCCTCGACCGCACCGCCACCGGCGCGGTCGCCGACTGCGTCTTGCCGCCCGTGTGTCTCGGGGTACGCATCGATCGGCAGGCCACGGTCGAGCGCGGCTTCGTCGAGGTGGAACCACCTCCGGTACGGCGACGCGGCGCCGGTTTCGAGGAGGTGATGGAACGCCCAGAATCCGCGCCCGACGTGGTTGAAAACCCCGTCGAGGACAACGCGGACCCCGTTGGCGTGGGCCGTGTCGAGCAATTCGCGCAATGCCACATCGCCGCCGAGCAACGGATCGACCCGAAAGTAGTCGTACGTGTGGTATCGATGGTTCGACGCGGACGCAAAGATCGGGGTCAGGTAGATCGCGTTGATCCCGAGGTCGACGAGGTACGGCATCCGCTCGGCAACCCCGAGGAGGTCACCGCCCTTGAATCCGAGCCTCGTGGGTGGCGCATCCCACGATTCGAGGGGTCCCGGCTTCTGGACGCGGACGCTCGATGCGAACCGGTCGGGGAAGATCTGGTAGAAGACCGCGTCGCGGACCCAGCCGGGCGGATCGA
>JANNUK010000171.1:0-5884 GCA_031395155.1 Chloroflexota bacterium
TGCCCAGTCGTCTTCCCGGCGGCCTATCCCGAGGTCCTGGCCGTCACCTTCACGAACCCGAGCGACACCCTGACCGGCCTCTCGTGCACGGGTCCCCAGGTGGACCTCGCCGCGCCCGGCGACCAGGTCGCGTCCACCGTGCCGGTCGGCTCGTGCCTGATGTGCTCACCGCTGGGCTATGCCTTCGCCAGCGGCACCTCGATGGCTGCACCCCATGTCGCGGGTACTGTCGCGCTGATCCTGTCCCAGGGGATCGCCGACGCCGGCAACCCGGGCCTCTTCGATGACATCCGCTCCCACCTGTGCGCGACCGCCAGCACGGCTGCCGCGCCGGCTGTGACCGACCCGAAATATCCGAACTGGTACGGCTGCGGGATCGTTGACGCCAACCGGGCGCTGATCGACGTCCCGCCTCCACCGCCCACGCCCCCGGCGAACCGGTCGCCGGTGGCCGTTTCGGATTACCCCGCGACGCCCGAGGATGTCGCAATCGACGTCAGCGTCCTGGCCAACGACACCGACCTTGACCTCGATCCGCTGACAGTCACGGCGGTAGGAGGGGCGGCTCACGGGACGACGGCCGTGAACGCGGATGGGACCGTCCGCTACACGCCGGCCTCCAACTACAACGGACCGGACACCTTCACCTACGACATCGCCGACGGCCGCGGAGGAACCGCGACCGGGACGGTGAGCATGACCGTCGACTCGGTGAACGATCCGCCGATCGCCATGAACGACCTTCGGAACACGCCCTACGGGGCCGCGATCGTCGTGGACGTGCTCGTCAACGACTCCGACATCGATGGCGGGACTCTGGCGGTCACGGGAACGAGCCTTCCCGCAAATGGCGCCGCGGAGATAGTCGCGGGCACCACGATCCGCTATACGCCGAAAACCGGTTTCTCGGGCGCCGATGGCCTTACGTACACGATCGCTGATGGGCAGGGCGGGACGGCCTTCGCGACGTTGACGATCACGGTTGAAGCGCCGCCGCCGCCGCCGCCGCCGACCCAGTTCCATATCGGTGACCTGGACAACGCCTCGACCTCCGCCAAGCGGAACTGGACGGCCAGGGTCACGATCCGCGTCGAGAACGCGGCACATCAACCACTTGCCGGCGTGCTCGTCGGCGGCTCATGGAGCGCCGGGGCATCCGGAACGGCATCGTGCACGACCGGTACCGGCGGCACGTGCCAGGTCCAGAAGACGAAGCTCAGCCTCGCGACCAGGAGCGTGACCTTCACCGTCAGCGCGGCCAGCCTGTCGGGCTGGACGTATCAGTCGGCGGCCAACCACGACCCCGACACCGATGCGAATGCCAGCAACGGGACGGTCATCGTGGTTCTCAAGCTCTAGCCATCCGGCAGGTGGCCACTCATCAGAGGGTCAGCCGGTAGGCGAGCAGCCGTTCGCCCGGCGCGAACTCCCAGTCGAGGTCGGGATCGCGGCGAAACCCGAGCGACTCGTACAGCCGGTGCGCGGCCGACATGAACGGCCGCGTGAAGATGCCGATCGCCGAGCGACCCTCCGACCGCGCCCGATCGATGGCCGCCGACACGAGCGCTCGACCGACGCCCCGGCCACGCGCGTCTCCGGCAACCGCCAGCATCCGGAACGCGGCCGCGTCCCCGAAGTCGCCCTCGTGGTAGGGCCCGGGTCCCGGTACATAGGTCACGCCGCCGAGGATTCGCCCCGTCACCTCGTCGACGGCAACGAGCACCGGGACCAGCGCCGCGCGTGTCGCGACATCGCGCAACTCGGGGTAGTAGTCCTCGTCCGTCTCACCGGCGTCGCGATACGCGGCGATCGTCAGCTCCCCCAGGGCGTCCATCTCGGCCTCACGGACCTCTCGAACCACGAACCCCGGCCCGGGTGACGCTTCCGACGGATCAGTCGATGCCGTCATTTGTCGCCGCTCAGCTGGGAACGGAGGGCGTCAGGGTCCGTCACGGGAAGGCGGCAGGCGAACGCCCGACACACGTAGGCTGTGGGCTTCCCGTCGATCGCCACGCGGTCGGCGAGGAGCTCGATCGCGCTCGTACCGGGATCCGCGGCGAGGGCCACGACATGGCTTCCCTGCGGCAGGGCGTCCACGACGTCACGCAGCGCGAGCGTGGCCGAGTTGTTCGGATCGCCGACGATGGCGATTTCGAGCGGTGGCGCCAGGAACAGGTCGATTGCGCTCGCCCACTGCGCGAAGGCCGTCGGGTGACGCGCGACGTGCGCCGCGACGGGGGCAATGGCGGTGGCGGTGGCGGCCCGATAGCGATCCTGGCCCGTCCACGCGGCGAGACGGAGCAACACCATGGACGCCATGGCACCGCCCGACGGCAATGCGTTGTCCTGGATGTCCTTCGGCCGCGCCACGAGTCGCTCGTGATCGTCGGCGGTCTCGAAGAACCCGCCAGCCGGGTCGCCGAACCGCCCCAGGACGACGTCCATCAACCGGCGCGCGGTGGTGAACCAGCGCTCCTCAAATGTGGCCTCATACACTGCCAGGAGCCCGTCGGCAAGGTGGGTGTAATCCTCGAGGACGCCGCTGCCGGTTGCCCGGCCGTCCTTCCACGAACGCCCGAGTCGCGCAGTCTCCTCATCGAACAGGCCACCCAGGACGGCGTCCGCGGCACGGACCGCGGCGTCGCCATAGACCGTCGCCCGCGCGCGCACAGCCGCGTCGGGATCCGTTCGCAGGTAGCGCGCCGCATCGCCGAACGCTCCAAGGGCCAACCCGTTCCACGACGCGAGGACCTTGTCGTCGCGGGCCGGCTGTGGACGCGCCGTGCGGACCTCGAGGAGCCGCGAGCGGACGGCAGCCAGGCGCTCCTCAAGCTCTTCGGGGGCGATCTCAAACCGCATCCCGAGCTCTTCGGCCGAGCGCACGCGACGCAGAATCGTGTGGCCCTCCCAGTTTCCCTGTTCGGTCACGTCGTACGCGGCCGCGAACAACGGGCCGTCATCGCCGGCGACGTCGGCGACCTCGGCCGCGGTCCATGCGAACGTGGCACCCTCCACGCCCTCCGTGTCGGCATCCTGGCTGGCGGCAAACGCGCCGTCGTCCGTGCGCAGCTCGCGCAGGAGGTAATCGAGGACGGCGATCGCCACGTCGCGATAGCGGAGGTCGCCGGTGACGGACCACGCGTGGAGATACGTACGCGCCAGTTGGCCGTTGTCGTAGAGCATCTGCTCGAAGTGCGGCGCGAGCCACACGGCGTCGGTCGAGTAGCGGTGGAATCCGCCGCCCAGCTGGTCGCGGATGCCCCCGTCCGCCATTCGATCGAGACTTCGCCGGGCCATGGCCAGCGCCTCCTCGTCGCCGGTCGCGCTGTATCGGCGAAGGAGGAAGGAGATGGTCATGGCCTGTGGAAACTTGGGCGCCTGACCCCACCCGCCGTTCGGGGCGTCGAACTGGGCGGCGAGCTG
This sequence comes from Chloroflexota bacterium, assembly GCA_031395155.1. Taxonomy (GTDB): domain Bacteria; phylum Chloroflexota; class Limnocylindria; order Limnocylindrales; family CSP1-4; genus CAKKPP01. The sequence goes on from JANNUK010000171.1 coordinate 3,424, forward strand.
CGTGACGGCCGCGTCGAGGATGCCGGCCGGAATCGGTCCCGTGGCCGCGGGCACGCGGGCCTGGTCGATGAGCGCCGTCACCAGGCGAGCACCGGCCTGCTCCACTTCCGCACGCTGCTCGCGGAACGCCCGATCGACGCCCTCCAGGACCTGCCGGAATGAGGGCATCCCGTGGCGCGGCTCGTCAGGGAAATAGGTACCGCCGTAGAAGGGACGACCGTCCGGCGTCAGGAACACGGTCATCGGCCAGCCTCCGCCGCCGGTCATGGCCTGGACGGCGCCCATGTAGACCTGGTCGAGGTCGGGCCGCACCTCGCGATCGACCTTGATCGAGACAAAACGCCCGTTCAGGAACGCGGCCGTCGCCTCGTTCTCGAACGACTCGCGCTCCATCACGTGACACCAGTGGCAGGCGGCGTACCCGATGGAGAGGAAGATCGGGCGGTCAAGGAGCTTCGCCCGCGCGAGGGCGTCGGGACCCCACGGGAACCAGTCGACCGGATTGTGCGCGTGCTGGAGCAGGTACGGGCTCGTCTCACCCGCGAGGCGGTTGGCCATGTGGCGATGGTACCCGCCGGGTCCGGCGGCACCGGCGTAGCATATGTGCATGGTCCGCTCCAACACGGTCCCGAACTTCCTGCCGAGTACCCGCGGATTGCAGTTCGCGAACCGCTTCCCGCCGGGACCCACCGTCAAGTTTGGTCCCCTGGATCCGCGCTGGATCGGGATCGGCGACGCGTCGTCCGGGCTCTGCGGCGGAATGAGCTGGCTCGTCCGCGAGCGGTTCGACGGCGACCTGCCGATCCAGCCCGATACCGAACCGCCGGCCAACGGATCACCGCTCTTCGCAGCGATCGTCCGGCGCCAGGTCCGCTCGCTGGACTGGCTCCGCCTGCCGTTCCGGATCTGGCGCATGGCGGCGGCTGGTCCCGGGCGCGCCGCCCGAGACACCGTGGATCGCGAGTGGCCCCGGATCAGGGACGAGATCGACGCCGGGCGGCCGTCGATGGTCGCGCTCGTCCGTCAAACCGGGTGGAATCCGCTCGGGCTGACGATGAACCACCAGGTCCTCGCCTACGCCTACGACGAAGGTCCCGAGGCGATCGTCGTCCGCATCTACGACCCCAACTGGCCGCGCCGCGACGATGTCTCGTTGCGCGTCCGCCTCAGTGCCACGGGCGGCGCGCCGTCTCCGGATGGCCAGTCGACGGGCGAGCCGCTCGCCGGGTTCCTCGCCGCCCCGTATCGGCGCTGAACTCAGGCGCGCGGGCGGCCGACGGAGCCGGCCGCTCGCCAGCCTGGATTCGGCGAAGCCACACGATCCCCGCCACGCCCACCGCGGCCGTGGCCGCTCCCCCCAGGCTCATCGCCACGTCCGCGCCCAGTGAGGACGCGATCGCGCCCATGACCAGGCCGCCGATCGGAACGGATCCGGCGAACGCTGTCGTGTACACGCTCATCACGCGGCCGCGCAACTCGTCGGGCACCGAGAGCTGGATGGTCGTGTTCGCGGTTGCTGCCATCGCGATCCCACCCAAACCTGCGAACAGCATCATCGCCAGCGACAGCGGATACCAGCGCGAGATGCCCAGCACGATCTCGGCAAGCCCCATGGCCAGGGCGCCCACGACGATGATGATCGGACTCGTTCGGCCGCTGAACGCTATGCCCAGCGCGGCCACCAGCGATCCGACGCCCGAGGCTGCCATCAGGAATCCAAACCCGGCGGCATCGGACCGCAGGACATCGCGGGCCAGCGGCGGGACGAGCACCGAGAAGTTCATCCCGAACGTCGCGGCAAGGCCGAGCACGATGGTTGCGAGCAGGACGATGTCGGTGCGCCTGACGAACCCGAGTCCCTCGGCCAGGTTGGCGACGACCGCGGCCACGGTTCGCGGGCGTGCGAGCCGCGGGGGTGCTTCCATTTCGCGCTGACGCAACGCCAACAACCCGGCCAGCACCGCCAGATACGAGATGCCGTTGATCAGGAACGCGGGTGCAATGCCCAGCGTCCCGATCGCCAGACCCGCGAGGGCCGGGCCGACGACACGCGCCCCGTTGAACGCCGCCGCACCGAGCGCAACGGCGTTGCCGATATCGGCGCGCCCGACCATCTCGATGGCGAACGACTGCCGCGTCGGGAACTCGATCGCGTTGGTCATGCCGAGGAGCGCGGCCAGGACGAGAACGTGCCAGACCTCGACAGCGCCGCTGACCGTCAGTCCGAACAGCGCAAAGGCGAGGAGCATCGCGATCGTCTGGACCACGATCAGGGTCTGGCGTTTCGGCAGGCCGTCGGCGATCAGCCCGCCGAACAGTCCAAGGACGACGACCGGAAGGAATTGCGCGGCGGCCACGAACCCGAGCGCCAGCGGGTTGTCCGTCAATTCGAGGACGAGCCAGCTCTGGGCGACCGTCTGCATCCAGGTCCCGACGAGCGAGACGAGCTGTCCGGAGTAGT
>JANNUK010000281.1:0-4601 GCA_031395155.1 Chloroflexota bacterium
AACGGAACGCGGGATCGAGAGCAGGCGCCATCGCCGTCCCGTCAGTGAAGGGCAGGACCACCACCTCGCGGAACGAGACGGGGTCGGTCGGGAACTCAAGGCTCAGGGCCCGAGAACCGGCCATTCCGGGGAAGGCGACCAAGGCGAGCATGACGGTGAGCGCCACGCGCGCGACGACGTTCGTTGGTCGCACGTCGTGGCCGACCTTACCATCGTCCGCGGATCCGTGCATGCCAGACTGCATCGGACATGACAGGACCACACGCGAGGCTGCGCGCCGCAGCGCATGCCTCCCGCACCCTTGATCTCGATACGCCCTTCGATCTCGTGGCGACCCTTCGCCTGCTCGTCAGGGGTGCCACGGACCCCACGGCGCGCCTGTCCCGCGACCGGTTTGTCTGGACGACGCGAACCTCCGAGGGCCCCGCAGCACTCCGGGTGGACCTCGAGACGGGCGGCCGGCGCGTCCATGCGGAAGCGTGGGGCCCCGGGGCCGAACGGGTGCTCGAGAGCCTCCCCCGGCTGCTCGGACTCGACGACGACCGATTCTCGTTCGACCCGACGCCACACCGCCTCGTCGCCGAGCTCGACCGACGCATGGCTGGGATGCGGATCGGTGCCACGGGCGCCGTCGTCGAGTCCCTCGTCCCGGCCATCCTGGAGCAGAAGGTGACCGGGACCGAGGCCGTGCGTGCCATACGTGGGCTCGTCGCCCGGTACGGCGAGCCCGCACCGGGACCGCTCGGTCTGCGCCTCCCGCCGGCGCCGGCCGTCCTGGCCGCGCTGCCCTACTACGCGTATCACCCGTTCGGCGTGGAGCAGCGCCGCGCAGACACGATCCGACGCGTCGCCGCCCTCGCCGCGAGCCTGGAACGCCTCGCGGACGCGCCGCTCGACGAGGCCTATCGGCGGATGACGGCGATCCCGGGGATCGGGCCGTGGACGGCTGCTGAGGTGGCGACCCGGGCTCTCGGTGACGCGGATGGGGTGAGCGTCGGCGACTTCCACCTGCCGAACCTCGTGGCCTGGGCGCTGGCCGGCGAGCCGCGCGCGGACGACGCGCGGATGCTCGAGCTGCTCGCGCCTTGGGCTCCCCAGGACGGACGGCCCGGGCAGCGCGGGCGGGTCATTCGCCTCCTCGAGGCGAGCGGGCTGTCAGCGCCACGACGAGGGCCTCGTCTCGCCCCCCGGTCGATCGCCGGAATCTGATCGACCCTACGGCGCCGGCGCCTCGAACACGAGCTTCGTCCCCACCGACGACGGGAGGTACCGCTCCGGAAACCGCGTGGCGATCTCCGCGAAGGCTCGCCAGCCGGTGCAATGTCCCGGCACCAGCCAGTCCGGGTCGAGTTCGACAAGGGCATCGATCGTCGCCGGGATGATGCCCTCAAACAGTCCCCCCGTCAGGTGCATGCCTCCGACGAAGGCATGGATCGGATCGATGCCAGTCAGGGAGCGTGCATTCCGCAGCACATTGATCGCACCGGCGTGTGAGCAGCTGCTTGCGACCACGAGGCCGCGACCCCGAACATTGACGACGATGTTCTGGTCGTCCCAGATCCAGGGATCGGGATCCCAGCCCTGCGCGTCCGCGGACCGCACCTGCTGGAGCGGAAACCCCTTCTCGAAGCCGGTGGTTCTCGCGACCTGACCCGACACGAGGATCGTGTCTGCCCCCCACAGGCTCGGGCCGGGGTCCTCGTGAACGCGAGCGCCCTCTCGCTCCAGGTCGTTGACAGACGGTGGGGGCATCGAGATCTCAACGCCGGTTGGAAAGATCACCCGGCGGTGGAGAAGGGCATCCGGATGCAGGACCACCGGCAGGCGCGCGCGACCAAAGCGACGGAACGCCCCCTCCAGACCTGCGTGGTGGTCGGCGTGACCATGGCTGATCGCGAACATCTCGGTATCGAGCACGGACAGGCCCAGGACGTCGCAGTTGTGAAGAAACGTGTCGCGCCCGAGGCCGGCGTCATAAACGACGGTGTGGCGCTCGTCACCAACTCTGGTCTCCACGATCAGAGCGTAGCCGTGCTCGGCCCTGAGCTGATCGCGCTCGGACCAGTCCATGTGCAGCGGGGGGCGCCGCGCCGGCCCCGTGGTCGGGAGCAGGATGTCGACGGTCGAGTCGACGACGATCGTGACCGCGACGGCGTCGACGACCCGTAGGTCGATCCGGGAATGCACGTCGGTACGATACGGTGTCCGACGGCACGGCGACAGACCTTGCGACACAGGGCATAATCGCGGCACGCGCTCCCGGGAGCGCACCTATCTCGAATGGCCGGAGAGACCTGACTCGCTGAAGGCCTGGCAACCGACCCAGAACGGGCACGGTGCCCCTGTCAGGACGCGATGGGAAGAGGTTCCTGCATCGTGGTTGACACCGCGCGCGCGCCCGAACGCACCCGTGACGTCGGTAGTGTGGGTACTCCCTGGACCCGTGCGTCGCGACTGGCGCGCCTGGAGGGCCTCCTTGATCAGCGGATCCTCGTCATGGACGGGGCGATGGGCACGCTCATCCAGGCCTACCGCCTCGACGAGGCCGGCTTCCGCGGTGCCGACGGCGATGCGGGTCCGGAAACCGTCGCGCGATTTCGCGACCACACCCACGACCTGCGCGGCGACAACGACCTCATCTCGCTGACCCAGCCCGGCATCGTCCGAGCGATCCACGACGCCTATCTCGACGCCGGCGCCGACATCATCGAGACGAACACCTTCAATGCCACGCGAATCTCGCAGCGCGATTACGGCCTGGAGGAGGTCGCTCGTGAGATCAACATGGCGGCGGCCCGGATCGCCCGGGAAGCGGCGGATGCGGCGGAGGCGCGCGAGCCGGAACGCCCGCGCTACGTCGGTGGCGCGCTCGGGCCTACCAACCGGACCGCCTCGATCTCGCCGGCCGTCAACGACCCGGCGGCTCGCAACGTCACGTTCGATGAGCTCGCCTTCGCCTACGGCGAGGCGGCCGAGGGACTGATCGAGGGCGGCGCCGACATTCTCATCATCGAGACGATCTTCGACACGCTGAATGCCAAGGCGGCGATCTTCGCCGTCGAGACGGCCTTCGAGCGGCTCGGCGTGCGCCTCCCGGTCATCGTCAGCGGGACCATCACGGACCTGTCGGGAAGGACGCTGTCGGGTCAGACCGTCGAGGCCTTCTGGAACTCGGTGCGTCACGCAAACCCATTGCTGGTCGGCCTGAACTGCGCGCTCGGGGCGCGCCAGCTCCGCGGGTTCCTCGCCGACTTCTCGCGGGTCGCCCCAATCCGTGTCTCGGCCTATCCGAACGCCGGGATGCCCAATGAATTCGGCGGCTATGACCAGGGTCCCGAGGAGATGGGTGCCCTGATGGGCGAGTTTGCGCGGGCCGGGCTCGTCAACGTCGCCGGGGCGTGTTGCGGCTCCACGCCGGCTCACGTCAAGGCCATCGCCGAGGCGGTGGCCGGCGTGACGCCACGTGTTCCTCCGGACATCCCCACCGCGACCCGTTTGTCCGGGCTGGAACCGCTCACGATTCCCCAGCCGGGCGGCGTGTTCGTGAACGCCGGCGAGCGGACGAACGTCACCGGGTCGCGCAAGTTCGCCCGTCTCGTGACCGAGGGTCGCTTCGACGAGGCCGTCGACATCGCACGTCAGCAGGTGGAGGCCGGTGCCCAGCTGATCGACATCAACATGGACGAGGCGATGCTCGATTCGGTGGCCGCGATGAGCCGCTTTCTGAACCTGATTGCCGGCGAGCCGGACATCGCGAAGGTGCCGGTCATGATCGATTCCTCGAAGTGGGAAGTCATCGAGGCCGGCCTCAAGTGCGTCCAGGGCAAGGCCGTGGTCAACTCGATCAGCATGAAGGAGGGGGAGGCGGTCTTCCTCGAGCACGCGAAGCTCGTCCGGCGGTACGGGGCGGCGGCCGTCGTCATGGCCTTCGACGAGCAGGGCCAGGCCGATTCGGCCGAGCGCAAGGTGGCCATCGCGGCGCGGGCCTACCGCCTCCTGACCGAATCGGCCGGCTTCCCGCCCGAGGACGTCATCATCGACCCGAACATCTTCGCGATCGCCACAGGGATCGAGGAGCACAACGAGTACGCCGTCGCGTTCATCGAGGCGACCCGGCGGATCAAGGCCTCGTTGCCGCACGCCCGCGTCTCCGGGGGCGTGTCCAACGTCTCGTTCAGCTTCCGCGGCAACGACCCCATCCGCGAGGCGATCCACTCGGTCTTCCTGTACCACGCAATCGCCGCCGGGATGGATATGGGCATCGTCAACGCCGGCCAGCTGGCGATCTACGACGATCTCGAGCCCGAGCTGCGCGACCTGGTCGAGGACGTCGTCCTGGCCCGCCGCCCCGATGCCACCGAACGGCTCCTCGCCGTCGCCGACCGCTACGCGGCGGAGCGCACCGGCACTGCCGAGGGCGCCGACACCCTGGCGTGGAGGGAGCGGCCGGTCGCGGATCGCCTTCGTCACTCGCTCGTGGAGGGGATCGACGCCTGGATCGTCGAGGACACCGAGGAGGCCCGGCAGGCCGCTGCCCGCCCGATCGAAGTCATCGAGGGGCCGCTGATGGACGGGATGAACGTCGTCGGCGACCTCTTCGG
>JANNUK010000318.1:0-31096 GCA_031395155.1 Chloroflexota bacterium
GCCGGATGCGGGCCGTGGCGGAATCGCACCGCTCCTAGCTGGATCCATGTCCGCCATCGCCGATCCCGATCGTCCCGACTCGGGCGCGACCGTCGCGCCGGCAGGGACCGCAACGTTCCTCTTCAGCGACATCGAGGGGTCAACACGCCTCGAGGAGGAGCTCGGGTCGGCACGCTACGCCACGATCCGCGAGCGCCAGCGGGCGATCCTGCGGGCCGCGTTTGGGGCCTTCGGCGGCATCGAGCAGGGAACGGAGGGCGACTCGTTCTTTGTCGTGTTCCCGGTGGCCCGGGCCGCGGTGCAGGCCGCTGTCCGCGCCCAGCGCGACCTGGCCGCCGAGTCGTGGCCGGACGGTGTGACGGTCCGCGTGCGGATGGGCCTCGGGGCGGGCGAGGCGACGATGGCCGGCGGCAGCCTGGTCGGCATCGACATCAACCGCGCGGCAAGGATCAGTGCGGTCGCCCACGGCGGGCAGGTCGTCCTGTCCGACGCCGTGCGTGCTCTCATCAGCGGCGGTCTCCCCGACGAGATCACGCTGCGCGACCTGGGCGAGCATCGACTCAAGGACCTGCGCGCCGCCGAACGGCTGAGCCAGGTGGTCGCCGAGGGTCTCGACGCAGACTTCCCACCACTGAGAACGCTCGACACTCGACCCAACAACCTGCCCACGCAGCTGACGACGTTCGTCGGGCGCGACGACGAGTTGGCCGAGGCGCTCGACCTGCTGGGTCGCACCCGCCTGCTGACGCTCACGGGTCCCGGCGGGACCGGCAAGACGCGCCTGTCGCTCCAGCTTGCCGCGTCCGCGGCCGACCGATTCGCGGGCGGGATCTTCTTCGTCGCCCTGGAACCCGTCCGCGATCCCACCCTGGTCGTAGCCCGGATCGCCGAATCGGTCGGCATCGCCCAGGCAGGTGGCCGGCCCATCCTCGACCTCCTCGTCGACTGGCTGGCGGACCGACCGGTGCTGCTCGTCCTCGACAACTTCGAGCAGGTCGTCGATGCGGCCGGCGACATCGCCACACTCCAGCGATCCGCGTCCGGCGTGTCGATCATCGTCACGAGCCGGATCGTCCTGCGGATCTCCGGCGAGCAGGAGTATCCGGTCGGCGGCCTGCCCGTCCCGCCCGACCTGGAGCATCTGTCCGCCCTCGATCGGGCCCGGCTGCCCGAGGAGCTGCGCTCCCTTGACCCGAGGACGCTCGACCACTACGCGGCGGTCAGGCTGTTCATCGCCCGGGCCGTCGCCGTGAAGCCCGGGTTCACCGTGACCAACCAGAATGCTCCCGCCGTCGCCGCGATCTGCGCCCGGCTCCAGGGGATGCCGCTGGCGATCGAGCTCGCTGCCGCGCGCGTCAAGATCCTCTCGCCCGAAGCCATCCTGGCCCGCCTCGACAAGCAACTGTCGGTTCTCGTGGCGAGCTCGCGCGACCTGCCGGAGCGCCAGCAGACGCTCCGCGGGGCGATCGCCTGGAGCTACGACATCCTGGACGACCCCTGTCGTCGCCTGCTGGACCGCCTTTCCGTGTTTGTCGGCGGCCTTGACCTGGAGCAGGCGGAGATCGTCTGCGGACCGTCCGAGGAACTCGGCCAGGATGTCCTCGACGGGTTGACCTCGCTCGTCGACCAGAGCCTCGTCCGGAGCGAGGAGGCCGAAGGAGAACCGCGCTTCCGGCTGCTCGACACGATCCGCGAGTACGCCGGCGAGATGCTCGCTGCCCGCGGCGAGCGCGAGGAGCTGGAGCGCCGCCACGGGGCCGCGTTCCTGGCGCTCGCCGAGGCGGCCGCGATAGAGCTGGCGGGCGTCGGCCAGGGAAGCTGGCTTGCCCGGCTGGAACGCGAGCACGACAACATCCGGGCCGCGATCGACCGCGCGACGGATCGTCGCGACGCCGACACCGCGATCCGCACGGGCTTCGCGATGTGGCGGTTCTGGCAGAAGCGGGGGTACCTCGTCGAGGCTCGAACCCGGCTCGATCGCATTGCCGGGCAGGCGTGGTCGCACGACGAGCCGCGCCTCCGAGCACGGCTCGTGGAGGCCCTCGGCGGGGTCTGCTGGTGGCAGGGCAAGCCCGATGCCATGCAGGTCTTCTACGACGAAGCGCTGGAGTTGTGGCGCGCGACCGGGGACAAGGCCGAGATCGCGAACGCCCTGTACAACGCCTCGTTCCGATGGGTCCTCGCGGTGAACCCCGACACCGTCAAGCCGGCGGAGGTCGATCCGTTGGCGATCGGCGAGCGCTACCTCCTGGAGGCGCTGTCCCTCTACCGCGAGCTGGGCGACAAGCGCGGGGCCGGCAACGTCCTGTGGGGGCTCGGCGATCGACATTACTTCCGGGCCGAGAACGAGGCGGCCCTGGTGCCGCTCCGCGAGTCCCTCGCCCTCTTCCGCGAGGTCGGCGATCGGACGATGGAGGCCTGGGCCCTGCACATGGTCGGCGGCACGCTGCAGCAGCTCGACGCATTCGAGGACGCCCGGGAGAACCTCCGCCTTGCCCTCCGGCAATTCCACGAGGTCGGCGATGCCTCCGGGATCACGCTCGTCCTCGACGATCTGTACCTGTTGGCCGTCGGCGAGCACGACCTGCCCCGGGCTGCCCGCCTGTACGGCGCGGCGCGCCAGCTTTCGGGAGCCACTGGGGTGGGCCTGGCCACGGTCAACGCCTGGATCCAACGCGTGTACGGTCAGCGCGACCTGAAGGAGCTCCTGTCTGCTGAGGAGCTCGAGCGGTATGCGCTCGAAGGTGCGGCACTGTCGCTCGACGACGCGGTCGCCTACGCGCTCGAGGAGTCGGCGGCGTTCGCGTCCGATCGCGGGGTCGTCAACGGATGACCGGGCCGACACAGGAGCCCACATGGGGCCATCCACGGTCGAGCGCCGAAACGGACTAGACTGGCCGCCATGACGGCCCCGACGTCCCCTCCCGGCCCCATCCCGACCGGCCAGGACGCGGCCCCGCGCGCAAAGACGGGGATCCCCAAGAACCCGGGCAGGCGCGAACTCGGGATGAAGGCCACGCTCCTCTTCCCCGACCGGGACATCATCGAACGCTTCTACGTCCCGCTGATCTACACAGCGTGTCGGACCTGCTATTCGGAGTTGGCGCCGGAGGACATCTTCGAGCGGGCGGTGGACGGTCGGATCGAGCAGGCGAAGATGCAGAAACTCATCTCGGGCGTCATCGAATCGGGCCACGGGTCCACCATCGAGCACGTCGTCTTCACCTTCGGCATCAGCGGTGTGTCGCGGACGCTGTCCCACCAGCTCGTGCGCCATCGGGCCGGAGTCGCGTTCGACCAGCAGAGCCAGCGCTACGTCACGTTCAAGGGCGCCGCGACGATGCTCCCGACCTCGATCGCCGAGACGGACGACGACCTGCGGGAGCGCTACGAGCGCCAGATCGAGGGGTCGCTCGATCTGTACGGGGATCTCGTCGGGGCCGGCATCCCGGGTGAGGACGCCCGCTTCGTGTTCCCGAACGCAACCCGGACCAACCTCGTGATGACCACCAACCTCCGCGCCCTGATCCACATGTCGGGGCTGCGCCTGTGCACGATGGCCCAGTGGGAGATCCGGCGGCTCTTCCAGTTGATCCGCCACGAGATCTTCCAGGTGTCGCCGTTCCTGGGCAGCTTCCTCGCGCCAAAGTGTGTGCCCCTGGGCTACTGCGACGAGATGGGCAACCGCGACGGCCACTGCCCCATCCGGCCGCACAAGGACCGCGTCCTCGACGCGTGGGCCGACAAGGCGAAGGCGGCCCGCGTCGCGGGTCGGGAGTTGCCGGTCAGCTGACCGGCCGGCGGGCAAGTCGGCGAGTCCGCGAGCCGTCGCGCCAGCGAGCCGGAGCGCACTCACCTGTCAGGCGGACGCCAGGTCCCCCACGAACCGACGGATGACCTTCGCCAGGCGCGGCCCGGCCTCGGCACCGGACGCCAGGACCTCCTCGTGGGTGAGCGGCTGGCCGCTGTAGCCGGCACCGGCGTTCGTGACGAGAGAGACACCGCACACCCGGAGACCGGCCCAGCGGGCGGCGATGCACTCGAGGACCGTCGACAGCCCGACCGCGTCGGCCCCGAGGCCGCGGAGCATCCTGACCTCGGCCGGGGTCTCGTACTGCGGGCCGAGCAGCCCGGCATAGATCCCCTCCTCCAGCGGCACGTCCTCCGCTCGTCCAGCAGCGTGCAGGCGTGCCCGGAGATCCGGGTCCCAGGCGTCCGTCAGGTCCGGGAACCGGGCGCCGATCTCATCGGCGTTCGGCCCGTTCAGGGGCGTGCGACCGGTGAGGTTCAGGTGATCGCCGATGACCATGAGCGTCCCGGGGCCGTACGCCGGATTGACGCCGCCGGCCGCATTGGTGAGCACCACGATCGTCGCACCGAGGCGCCCGAAGAGGAGCGTCGGCTGGACGACCAGGCCCGGGTCGTTGCCCTCGTAGATGTGCAGACGGCCCTGGAGCATGACCGTGGGGACGCCGGCCAGCCGACCCAGCAGCAGCCGTCCGACATGGCCCGGGGCCGACGCCGCCGGCCAGCCGGGGAGTTCGGCAAAGGGGATCGCAACCGCTTCGTCCAGGTCGTCGGCGATCCCGCCGAGACCCGACCCGAGCACGATCCCGACCACCGGAACCAGAGCGGAACGGGCTCGAACCGCCGCCTCGAGCGCATCCAGCCGGGCGGGCTGGTCGGCCGGTCGGACCGGGGCGTTGGGATCGGTCAGCGACATACGGGCCTCAGGATCGCGCCCAGGCGGAGGACGGTCGAGGCCGGAGGCTTCCATCGCCCGACGAGAGTACCGACACCGGGACGCCGGTCGCGTCTCGCCGGGCGAGTGTCCGGAAACGGACGTCTGGCGCCGCGCATCCGGGACAACGAAGCGCCCGAAGCGACCGGTGCAAACCAGAGGACCTTGATGCGATCTCGGTGTCTCCGATCTCTGACGGCCCCTTCGGGCAAGGACAACGGTATGCGGCGCCGGCGCGCTCGGTCAACGCGGTTATCCACCAATCTGCGCCGGTCACGCCGTGATTTTTCCACCAGACCGCTGCCGGTGTGGACAGCCGGTGGACAATCAGCGGAGCCACGCGTTCATCCGCCGATCGCGAACATCTCGATGCGCGGCAGGTTCGTCGTCGCCTCCGAACGAAGCTCGGAGTAGCGGTCGTCGCGGACGGTCCAGATCGCGGCGATCGCGCCGCGCAACGCCGCGTCGTCACCCGACCCGCGGACCAGGTCGCGGAGTGGATGGCCCTCCGATCCGAAGAGGCACGTGTACAGGGTGCCCTCGGCGGAGAGCCTGGCCCGGGTGCAGTCGCCGCAGAACGGCTGTGTGACCGAGGCGATGACACCCACCTCACCCGCGCCATCGCGGTAGCGCCAGCGGCCGGCGACCTCCCCGCGATAGTTGGATTCGACCGGCTCCAGCGGCCATGCGGCGTCGATGAGCGACACGATCTCGTCCGCGGGAATGACGTCGTCGACACGCCAGCCGTTCGAATGGCCGACGTCCATGTACTCGATGAAGCGCAGGATCAGGCCCTCGTCGCGCGCCCAGCGGGCCATCGGGACGATGCTCGCCTCGTTCACGCCGCGCTTGGCGACGACGTTGACCTTGATCGGCTCAAGCCCAGCCTCGCGCGCCGCGGCGATGCCGTCGAGTACCCGGGAGACAGGGAAGTCCACCCCGTTCATCGAGCGGAAGACCTCGTCGTCGAGCGAATCCAGGCTCACCGTGACGCGCTGAAGTCCGGCCGCCGCAAGCGGTCCGGCAAGCGCTCGAAGCGCCGAACCGTTCGTGGTCAGCGTGAGGTCGACGGGGCCGCCCTCCGGAAGCTCGATCTGGGACAGCAGGCCGACCAATAGGGCCAGATCGCGCCGGACCAGCGGTTCTCCGCCGGTGATCCGAAGTTTCTGGACGCCCAGCTCCACGAACCGTCGCGCCAGGCGCTCGATCTCCTCGAAGGTGAGCAGTTCCTCTCGCGGCAGGAATGCGTAGTCCCGCCCGAACACTTCCTTCGGCATGCAGTACGTGCAGCGGAAGTTGCAGCGGTCGGTGACCGAGATGCGCAGGTCGCGGAGGGCGCGCCGTCGTCGGTCGAGCAGGCCCGGGCGCCCGTCGAACCCGGGATCGGCGGAAGGCTGGATGTCCGTGGTCACGGACCTATCGTACCGCGCGTCCCGAGGAACCCGGGTTCCACGTGCCAACGGTCGGCACGATCACGACCGCGCCGCGACACGGACGCCGGTGGTACCACCGGAACGGACCGGCGGTACCTCTAGCGGACTGCACCGCACCGGCCACCGCTGGCAGCATGCGGACTAGCCCACCCCCATGCCCTGGGCTACCAATCGCAGAGGTCCTGTCGGAACATGGCAAGCACCGAATCGCGCTCCGGCTTCCGCCCTCCCTGGGCGCTCCATCCAGACACCGAGCCAGGCGATGGTGAGGCGTCCGACGCCAACCAGGTCGACCAGCCCGACAACGACGCCACGACGCCTGATGAGGCGACGCTGAGCGCCGTCGACACGGGTGCGCCGGCCGACGCGGCCGACGCGGCCGACGCCGAGGGCCAGGCCACCACGACCAGATCCACGGCTCCTCCTGTCGAGGCACGTCCCGCGAATGCCGAGGCACGTCCGGCGGGCGGGCCGACGAAGTTCCAGGTCGACCTTGCCCGGGCGATGCGCGCTGCAGCCGATGGGGCCCGCGCTGAAACGATCGAGAGCCTGACCGCCGATTCGAAGGCCAGGATCGAGGCGATCCGAGCCGGCGGTACCGGGACGACGACCGAGCTGCGTAGGCACGCCGACGACGACATCGCCCGGATCCGAGAGTGGTCCAAGGCCGAAATCGCGCGGATCCGCACGGAGACCGACACCCGCATTGCCGACCGCAAGGAAGAACTCGATCACCAGATCGGGACGCACGATGCGGGCATCGAGGCTCTGGTGGAGGCCGTTGCCAAGCGCGTCGCCGCGTTCGAGGCCAATCTCGACGCGTTCTTCGAGGTCCTGTCGCGCGATGACGATCCGACCCGCATCGCGGCCATGGCCCAGGCACTCCCGGAGGCGCCCGATCTGAACGACGTCGCGATCGAGGCAGTCGCGGGCGATGTGCCTCCGTGGCCGATCCCGGTGACCGACGACGGAGTGACCGACGTCGCCGCGATCGAGGTCACCGTCAGTGAGCCGACTCCGTGGGCGGTCCCGGTGACCGACGACGCAGGGGACGACGGATCGGACGGCGCGCTTCCCGACGAGGATTTCGCAGCGTCCGTCGATCGCCGGCTGCAGGCGTTCGGACTGGACCCGGCTTCTGCAGCCGAGGCCGAGGCCGAGGCCGGCAGCAACCTCCCGAACGCCGCCGAGATCGAGGCCGCGGCCGTGCGGGCAGGCGACGACGGCTCGGCTGGACACGCCGACGAACAGCCGACGATCGCCGCCGTGCTCGAAGCACCGGCCAAGGGCGGCGAATCGGTTGCCGCCGAGGGCGAGCCCGCGGAACAGGTTCGAGAGACGACCGTCGTCGTCGACGGCCTCGTGAGCGTGGCGAGCATTGCCACGTTCAAGCGCAACGTCGGGCGCCTCGAGGGCGTATCGAGCGTCACCGTCACATCCGGGCCCGACGGCGAATTTCTGTTCGCCGTCAAGCACGAAACGTATGCGGCCATCGAGGCCGGCCTGCCCGGAATGCCCGGGTTCGGTGTTCGGGTCCTCGAAGCCGGCAACGGCACGATCCGCCTGTCCGCCCATGATCCCGAGACGGTGGCCGACGCTGCAGCCAAGAGCGGTTCCCGGTCGTGACCCGTCCGGTCATCGCATTGTCACTGCCCGCCGAGGAGCGGGCCGCAGTCCACGCGGAACTCTCGGCGGCCGGCTTCGAGCCGGTGGCCGTGTCCAGCGTCGAGGAGCTCGAAGGACTCCTCTCGCGTCATCGGGACATCGCGGTGGCCATCCTCGACGGCGTCGAGGATCTCGATACGTGCCTGTCGCTGTACGCCATGCTCCACGAGAACGGACGGCACATCCCGGCGCTCACCATCGTCACGCCGAAGGCGATGGATCGCATCGTGCTCTCTCCGGGTGCGTCGTTCGACGACGAATATGCGACTCGCCCCTACTCTCCCGAAGCCATTCGCTGGCAGGTGGAGGCGATGTGCATCCGGAGCCAGACCGTCGACGACGGGAGCGGGCCGGTGCTGCAGGGCGATCAGATTGGAATCGGCGCATGGGAGCGCCGCGGCGAGATCGTGGCCATCTTCAATCCCAAGGGCGGCGTCGGCAAGACGACGATCGCCACAAACCTCGCCGCGGCGCTGCAGGTCCTCAAGGGCCAGCAGGTCCTGCTCGTCGACGCGGACACCGTTACCGGCCACGTCACGACCTCGCTCGGCGTGGAGCAGGTGCGGACCGCCGTGGACAGCTGGATCGACGAGGCCGACGGCGGCCCGCGCGAAGCGTTGACCGATCTCGCCGCGACCCACTCATCCGGCATGCGCATCGCCGCCCTCACCTCGAACCCGATGCAGACCGAACTTCTTGCGCCGAAACGAGTGACCGATGCCCTGGCCCAGGCCCGACGGGGTTGCGACTTCGTGATCGTCGATCTCCACCCGTCCTATAGCCCGCTCAATCAAGCGATCTTCGTGGCTGCAGCGCGGATCCTCGTCCCGGTGACGCCCGACGTTCCCGCCATCCGCGCGGCCGTCCAGCTCCGCGACGTGGCCGCCGAACTCGGCGTCCGCGACAAGCTCGCGCTGGTGATCAACCGGGCCAACAGCGGCGTGTCGGTGGCCGACATGGAACGGACCGTTGGGATGCCCGCGATGGCCTTGATCCGGTCTGGCGGCCTGCACTTCGTACGCGCGGCGAACGAGGGCAAGACGATCATCGAGCTGTTCCCCAAGGAGAAGGTCAGCGAGGACTTCCTTGCCCTCGCCGAGCGGCTCCTGGGAACACCGGTCGCGGCCCGCGAGGAGAGTCGCTCCCGGCTCAGCCTGTTCGGGCGCCAGCGTCAGGCCGCCAGGACCTGATCCGCGGCGGGTCCCAGGGTCAGCGCGAGCGGTCCTGCCAGCTCACCCCGCCGAGCGGCGCGCCGGGCAGCTTCTGATGTCGCTCCCCCGTCCGCAGGTCGATCTGCTCGATGCCGCGCAGGTAGAACCGATTCACCAGGATCGCATCGACGCGCTCGTCGGTGATCGAATGTCCGGCGATCGAGCACGTCGCGTCGAGGACCGGCACGAACATCTCCGTGGCCCGGTCCAGGAGTCGCTCCGGTTCGGATCCGGGGTGGAGCTGGACCGTCCCGATCACCCGGAACGGCGGAACCTCGAGGGCCAGGTCGTAGGTGACCTTGTGGACTCTCTGTGCCGCGCGCTGCTCGTCGGACAGGAGGGGCAGGCTCCCCTCCCCGGCCATGATGACGATGAGGTCGTAGGGATCGACGCTGCGCAGGCCGGGCGCGGGCTCCGGCGGGGTCGAACCGTCGATGGGACCCCAGCGCACGTCGGAGATCTCGATGGGTTCGCGGCGATTGATCGCGTCCGACAGCCGGCCCGCCACGTGCATCGTCCCGAGCAGCCGCCACTCGTCCGTGAAACCGTCGAAGGAGATCGGTCGGGTGTCGCCGTGCGGCCCACGGGCCGCCGCGACCGCGGGTGGCGCGGCACCGGAGCGCTTCCGCCTGAGGAAGTCGAACGGCACAGTCAGTCCTCCGCCGCGCCGGACCCGGCCCGGATGGCCTCGACCACGCCGCTGTCCGCAAGGGTTGTCGTGTCACCCAGGGCGCGACCCTCGGCGACGTCCCGCAGGAGGCGGCGCATGATCTTGCCGGAGCGCGTCTTCGGGAGGTCCGGGGTGAACAGCAGGAACTTGGGCTTGGCGATCGGCCCGATGACCTTCGCCACGTGCTCGCGCAGCTCGGCGCCCAGTGCGGGCGTCCCCTCGATGCCGACTTTGAGGATAACGAAGGCGAAGATCGCCTGGCCGGTGATCGGGTCGTTCTTGCCGACGACGGCCGCCTCGGCCACCTTCTTGTAGTCGACCAGCGCGGACTCGACCTCGATCGTGCTGATCCGGTGACCGGAGACATTCATCACGTCGTCGACTCGGCCAAGCAGCCAGAGGTAGCCGTCGCTGTCGCGACGAGCCCCGTCGCCGGCAAAGTACATCCCCGGGAACCGGCTCCAGTACGTCTCGCGATACCGCTCCGGATCGCCGTAGATGCCGCGCAGCATCGCCGGCCAGGGGCGCTTGAGGACGAGGTACCCGCCGCCGCCCGGCGGCACCGTTCGGCCATCGCCGTCGACGACGTCCGCCTCGATACCGGGAAACGGGAATGTGGCGCTTCCCGGCTTGGTCGTGGTCACCCCGGGTAGTGGGGTGATCAGGATCATCCCCGTCTCGGTCTGCCACCAGGTATCGACGATGGGGGCCTTGCCGCCGCCGATGTATTCGTTGTACCAGAGCCATGCCTCAGGGTTGATCGGTTCGCCCACGGTACCGAGCACGCGCAGCGAGGTGAGGTCGTGGCCGGCCGGGAATGCTTCCCCATGCTTCATGAACGCCCGGATCGCGGTCGGGGCGCAGTACAGGATCGAAACCTTGTAGTCCTCGACGATCTGCCACCAGCGATCCCAGGCGGGCGTGTCCGGCGTTCCCTCGTACATGACGCCGGTCGTGGCGTTGGCCAGCGGGCCATAGACGATGTAGCTGTGCCCCGTGACCCAACCGATGTCCGCGGCGCACCAGTACACGTCGTCTGGCTTGACGTCGAAGACCATCTCGTGGGTGAACGACGTGCCGAGGAGGTAACCCGCCGTCGTGTGCACGATGCCCTTCGGCTTGGCCGTGGTCCCCGACGTGTAGAGCAGGTAGAGCATGTGCTCCGAATCCACCGGCACCGGCGGACAGACCGCGGCCTGGCGCTCGACGATGTCGTCCCACCAGACGTCGCGACCCTCGGTCATCACGGTGTCGAGCTGATCGCCGATCCGGCGGACCACGAGGACGTGCTCCACGGACGGCGCGCTGGCAAGAGCCTCATCGACGGCCGGCTTGAGCGCCGCGGGCTTCCCGCGCCGCCAGCCACCGTCTGCGGTGATCACGACCTTCGCCTGGGCATCGTTGATCCGGCCCGAGAGCGCCTCGGCCGAGAACCCGCCGAACACGACCGTGTGCGGCGCACCAAGCCGGGCACAGGCCAGCATCGCGATCGGCAGCTCGGGGATCATCGGCATGTACAGGGCGACCCGGTCGCCGGTGCCCACGCCGAGTTCCTTGAGCGCGTTGGCGGCCTTCTGGACCTCGCGATGGAGATCCGCGTAGGTGATCGTCCGCGTATCGCCCGGCTCGCCGATCCAGTGATAGGCGACCTTGTCGCCGAGACCGCGCTCCACGTGCCGGTCCACGCAGTTGTAGCTGACGTTGAGACGCCCGCCCTCGAACCATTTCGCGTACGGCAGGTCCCACTCGAGCGTCTTCTCGAACGGTGTCTCCCAGTCGATCCGCTCTCGCGCCAGGCGCGCCCAGAAGGCCTCCGGGTCCCGCTGGGCCTCGTCGTACAGCGCAGCGGTCGCATTCGCTCGCGCGGTGAACGCCGGGTCCGGAGGAAACGCAGCGCCCTCCGCCATGAGCGCTTCGATCTCGGGCCGCTGGTCCACGCTCACGGAGCTCCTCCTCGATTCTCGCTATGTCCGACCATTCTACGCAGCCCCCACTGCGAGCGGCGCGATCAGCCGCCGGCGGTGCCGTCGTCGGCGGTGCCCTCGTCGGCGACCGACAGCCCGGAATCGCCGGTCGACGTGGCGAGGGACGGCCGGCGATCCACGATGACGCGGTGCGGGTAGGGGATCTCGATGCCCTCGGCCGCGAAGGCGGCGAGCAATCGCCGCCGGAAGTCGCCGGCGGCGACCCAGCGGTCCTCGGCGCGCACGACGCCCAGGACCTTGAGCGAGATCCCGGACTCGTCGAAGCTCTGCAGGCGATCGACGCGCGGCGCCTCGAGCACACGCCTGCGCCAGACCGGGTCGTCGGTCATCGCCTGCCCGACGGCCTCGATGATCCGGATCACGGTCGAGATGTCCGAGTCGTAGGCGACCTGGATGTCCTCGTTGATCCTCGCCCAGGTCCTGGTGAGGTTCGAGGCGACGGTGATCTCGCCGTTCGGGATCGAGTGAACCGTCCCGTCGAGGTCGCGGATCGTCGTCCGCCGCAGGCTGAAGTCCTCGACCGTGCCGGTGACCCCGGCCAGCCGCACGGTGTCGCCCCTGGAGAACTGGTTCTCGATGAGGATCAGTACGCCGTTGAGATAGTCACGGACGAGGTGCTGCGCCCCGAAGCCGATGGCGACTCCGATGATGCCCACGCCGGCAATCGCCGGGCCGATATCGAGCCCGATCTCGCGCAGGGTCATCAGGCCGGCGATCACGATCACGAAGAACCGGATCACCTTTGCGCCGAGCGTGTCGATCGTCGACATGCGCTTGGTCAACTCGACCGCCGACAGCTCCTGGGCGGTCCCCTCGGACGCCTCGCGGTCCATCAGTGCCTTGACGATCCCGTGCACGAACGGCCGGGCCATCTGAACGAGCACAAACGTGACGCCGAAGATGATCGAGATCGGCACGATCACGCCTGACAACGCGGAAGCGATATCCGCCCAGGGTGGCTGGCTCAGGTCAGGCATGCACCGAGCTTAGTCCGTCGGACGCGAGTCGTGCCGTCGCGGAGCTGTCAGGCAGCCGTCGTCCCGCCGAGCCGCACGGAGATCGCGGCCGCGGCCTCGCGGGCCTGGGCGGCGAGTTCCGGGATCCGTCGCGGGGTGAGCCGGAAGGCCGGACCCCAGATGTCGACCGCCGCCACGACCCGGCCGCGCGCATCGTGGACGGGTGCGGCCACGGCGTTGAGCCCAAGTTCGTACTCGCCGATCGCCGTGGCGTAGCCGCGCCGCCGCGCCCGCACGAGCTCCGCGAGGAGGGGCTCGAGCTGCACGATCGTGCGTTCCGTGAACGTGGCCGGCCCGCGCTTCACGATGCGCATCACCTCACGCTCCGCGAGCGCCGCGAGGAGCACCTTGCCCGACGCGACGCAATGGAGCGGCGTCGATCGACCGGTCCAGTCGCCCACGGCGATGAGGTTCGGGCCGTCGGCCTGGGCGACGGTCAGCAACTGGTCGCCGTCGAGAACGCCGAGGCCGGTCGTCTCGTGGGTGAGGCGCGCCAGCCGCTCCAGCTCAGGCATGGCGATCGAGCGCAGGTCGAGTGTCTTCTCGGCACGCTCGGCGAGCCGGATGACCACGAGGCCGAGGCGGTACTTGCCGGTCTCGTCGTCCTGCTCCACGAGGCCGCGCCGTTCGAGCGTCGCGAGCAGACGTGAGGCGGTTGACTTGTGCAGACCCAGGCGTCGGGCCAGCTCGGTCACGCCGGCCTCGCCCTGGCTATCGCCGAGGGCGAGCAGGAGCGACGCGGCCCGATCGACCGAGCGGACCGCGTTTCCGTCGACGGACATGGCTACCACCGTCCCGGCCGATCAGTCGGGCGCGCCGACGCGGGATCGACCCGCAAGCGCCGCGTCGAGCGAGTCCGAGAAGATCTGGACGATTCGATCCTCGTAGCCACCTGTGCCATGGGCCTCGCAGAGGAACCACGGTTCGCGCGAATCCGGTTCGGGCATGGCGCCCCGCGCCTGCATCCCGATCGCGATCGCGTCGTACAGTTCGTGATCGGATGCGGCCCAGTCGCGGTACTCGTTGGGTGCGGACTCCGTGAACATGATCCCGAACATCGACGGGTGGCCGGTGAACACGTACGGGAGGCCCTTTCGGTCGAGCACCTGGGACAGCCCGGCCTGGATGGCCCGACCGGTTGCATGGATCGTCTCGAGCGCGTCCGTCTCCTTGATGATCGAGAGGACCTTGACCGCCGCGGCGGCGGCCACGCGGTTACCGGCGTACGTACCGCCGTGGCTGACCTTGTCGGGAAGCACGCTCATGACCTCGGCGGTCCCGCCGAAGGCCGCGGCGGGGTAGCCGTTGCCCATCGCCTTGGCGTACGTGGCGAGGTCCGGGGTGATTCCGAAGTACTCGGCGGCACCGCCACGGGCAAACCGGAAACCGGTCTTGACTTCGTCGAAGATGAGCAGCGCGCCGAACTCCCTGGTCAGGGCGCGGATCGCCTCGTGGAACCCGGGCTGCGGCATGATCGCCTGGGCGTTGCCCAGGACCGGCTCGACGATCACGGCGGCGATGTCGTTCCCGTCCCGCTCGAAGATCCGGCGAAGGACGTCGAGGGCGTTATAGCGCGCCGGGATGATCGTGCGGCTGACGGCCTCGGGAATGCCGCGGCCCCACGCGAGGCCGACCGGATTCTCTGGGTCGCCGAGGTCGTCCATGTTGTCCGGCGTGACCGAGATCAGGGCGTAGTCGTGGACCCCGTGGTACTGGCCCTCGAACTTCACGATCTTCGTCCGGCCGGTGTACGCCCGGGCGATGCGCATCGCGTGCATCGTCGCCTCGGTTCCCGACACGGTGAGCCGGGCCTGCTCGACCCAGCCGGTGAGCTCCTTGACGAGCTCGATGGCCCGAATCTCGTCCTCGCTCGTCAGGGAGAAGCTGACACCCTTGCGCATGCGCTCGTTCACGTAATCGTCGACCCGGTCGTCGCCGTGTCCGAGGATCACCGGGCCGTAGCCGAGGCGAAGGTCGATGTACTCGTTACCGTCGAGGTCCCAGACGAGTCCGCCCTTGCCGCGGTCGACGTAGATCGTGTCTTCGCCCCAGGCGCGGAAATTCGAGTTCGTTCCGCCGGGAAGGCTGCGCAGGGCGCGCCGATAGGCCGCCTTCTGCGCGTCGCGCTTGAGCGCGGACACGGATCGCTGGGCCGGTTCGGTTGGCATGATCCCTCCATGGATCCGGGGGTAGGCGTGACGGTGGTTGGTGCGTCGAGCGAGACAGCGGTTGCGGCATGCGCAACGGAGTAAGGATATCGTGCCACACGGCGTGTTGAGCGGTCAACACGATATTCGCAGGATCAACGCCGAATCGCCACGATTCCCGTGGTTGAGTCCACCAGTCTGCGACCTGAACCGTGGAGTTTCGCTCGAACGGTCCAGCCCACCACGTGTGCGACCATGCGCCGGGTTGCGTTCACGCGTCGGCACGGCATCGACTGCGACCTCGAGGAGACCGGATTGCTCGAGGTCGCCGACCGGCCGCACCATTGCTACCAGTAATGAGATCGGGCCTCAGCGAGCGTGACGGGTCACCGATTCCGACGTTCTGGGTGGAGTGCCACGCTCGCTGAGGCCCAATTTGACTAGTCGGGCTAGTCACAGGTGCAGGACGATGGAGGGGCATCGCTGACGTGCGTTCGTCGGCCACCGGGCGGGCCGTGTCCGGCGCGAGCCGGCGCGAGGGCGCGGATCAAGCGGGGCGAGCGATCCAGCCGGGCAGCTCGCGGGCCAGCGTGGCAAGGGCCAGGCTGCCGTGGCCCAGGACCGCGTCGTGGAACGCCCGCAGGTCGAATCGATCGCCGTCGCGTGCCGAGATCTCGGCTCGCAATCGCTCGATCTCGCGCTGGCCAACCTTGTACGTCAGGGCCTGCGCCGGCATCGCGATGTAGCGGTCGGTCTCGATCGTCGCGTCGGTCTGTGGAAGCCCTATCCCGACAAGGAAGTCGATCGATCGCTGGCGCGACCAGCGCAGCGCATGGATCCCCGTGTCGACGACGAGCCGGGCAGCCCGCCACGCCTGCGCATCGAGCATCCCGAAGCGCTCGGCCTCGGATCGGAACAGGCCCATCTCGTCGGCCAGGCGCTCGCTGTACAGCCCCCAGCCTTCGACGTAGGCGCCGGCCAGGGATCGCGCGCCGAGGCGGCGGAACGTGTTGAGGCTCGGGTGCTCCATCTCGAGAGCGATCTGGAAGTGATGGCCGGGCACCGCCTCGTGGTAGGTGGTCGTGGCGAGTTTCGAATATGTCCGCGTCGGCAGGTCGTAGCCGTTGACGTAGTACGTCCCGGGCCGCGCCCCATCGGCCGACGGCGGAAAGTAGTAGGCGAACGGCGAATCCTGCTCCTTGAAGTCCTCGACCGGGCGGACCTCGCAGGCGACGACCGGCTGGCGACCAAAGTAGCGCGACGCGAGGGCCAGGCCGCGCTCGATGTCCTCCTTCGCCCTCGACACGAGCGCGTCCTTGGTCGGGGGCTGGTTGGCGCGATCGGTCTCAAGCGTGTGCCGATAGGACGCGGTGTCGTCGCCATGCCCGGCACCGCGGGCGATGACGCGGCGCTCGTCCTCGATGGTCTCGATTTCGTCGAGTCCCGAACGGTGCACCTCCGCCGGGTCGAGGTCGAGCGTGGTCCAGTGGCGGATGAGAATCCGGTAGAGATCGTCGCCGTTGGGGGCCGACCACAGGCCGGGTTCCTCCCGCGTCGCGCCGAGGTAGTCGCCGCGAATCGCCTCGAGGAAGGCGGCGTCGGCGGGGTAGACGGAATCCCGGACGATCGCCCGGATCCGCTCACGATCCGCGTCGCTGGCGACCTGCGCGGCACCGGCGACGATCGCCGATTCCAGCGGCACACCGAGCATCCGCTCGAGCTGGGCGATGGTCCGCTCGGCCACGATGCGCGGCGCCGTCAGGCCGCTGGCAAGACCCTCGCGGACGATCTCGGCGTTGGCGGCCATGAACGCGGGGTAGCCGCGCAGCCGTGTCTCGAGCCGCTCGAGCTCCTCGGGCGTGCCGGCCGGCTGGAACTGGCAGAGCTGCGGCAGGAACGTCTGGGGCCCGTTCATCTGGTCCACGACCTGGAGTTCGTACAGGTGGGCATCGTCGGCCTCGATCACCTGTTCGGACCCGGCGCGCAGCATGTCGAGGGTGATTCCGTCGTCGATCCCGAGCGTGGCCCGATCGAATGCGTCGACCGCGCGGACGGTGTCCGCGGCCAGCGCACGCTGGCGCGCCCGTCCGTCGGGACCTGGGTCGTCCAGGCGGTCCGCGTAGCGTTGGTCGCCGTACACGGTGGCGGTGAACGGGCTGAGTTCGAGGACGGACTCCCAGTAGCGCTCGGCCAGGCTGTCGACGGCAGCGGACGCGGTGGTGGGATCCGTGGCGGGGTCAGTCACGGCGACTCCTCGTGGGCCGGGTCGGCGAGGACGCCCGTCGCGGCTGCCCCTCGCGGCCGCCCGGGCGGTGGGAAGTCCTAGCGTAGCGCGTCCGGCGCATCGAACAGTGGCAGCTGGTCCCCCGCCCGATCGGCCATGGCATCGAGCCCGAGGAAGGGCTCGAGCGTGGCCAGCTCCAGGGGCTCCGAACGGAGCCACGAGCGGAGATGCGAGGACTGGATGATGTGCCAGTTGCCCTCGGCCATGGCGGCGCGCAGCACCGGCGACCGCTCAAGCTTTGCGCGGATCAGGGCCGTTCGCTCGGGCGGCACGACGACCAACCGCACCTGGTCGTCCGTCGGCGGGATCCGCCCGTGGCGCCTGACGATGGTTTCGTTGAGCATCGCGGTCCACTCGACCTCCCACAGGAAGGCCGCCCGATGGCGGACGTACCAGATGCAGTCGACCGCCTCGAGATCGGCCACCCGAGCCCGCTGAATCCCGGGCAGGTACGCTCGCTGCTCGCGCTCATCGAGCCAATCGCCGAGGGTGCGCGACCCGACCGGCCGCGTTTGCTCGGCGCGTGCGAGCCAGACCTCCATCCCGAGGCGGTGGCCCCCATCGGCCAGGTGCACGAGCAGCTCCGTGTGTTCCTGCGTGCGCACCCGAAGGTCCTCGTCCGTCCGAATGGCGTCCGGGGTGCTGGTCCGGCTGCGATAGCTCTCCAGGCAGGCCCGCACGAGCGCCTCGTCCGGGAGATCGTGTCCGCGGAACATCGTCGAGATCCGCTCGAAGAACGCGGACTCGGGCAGCGGGCCGGCGGTCGACAACAGGCTGTAGGCGGCCCACTCGAGACGATCGGCGAGCGGCGCGGCGGCCGCGGCACGATCCTCGCGATCGGCGAGCCACCAGCGGCCCGTCTCGATCTCCTCGATCCGGCGGTTCGTCGACCGCGAGAGCTCCTCCCTGATCAAGGCGACGAGGCGCTCGACCGGATCGAGTTCCGGCGGGTCGTCGTGCCGGGCCGCGGATCGCAGGCCCGCCGCCGGTCGGCCTCGAAGCGGATCGCGGACATCCTCGACGGGGGAGGCCGGGCTTGACGCGGTCGATGGCGTCGATGGCGTCGATGGCGCCGGCGCGTCGCGGCGAGCGACGTCCGTTTCGGCGTCGGGATCGCCGACCGGCGAGGCCGACAGGGCGTAGCGCCGCAGCAACCCGGCCCGATCCAGCCCGATGAGGATCTCGCCGAACAGGCGCTCGGTGGGCGCAGGTTCGCCGCGGGCCTTGAGAATCTCCACGAGCGTCTCGGTGACGGCCCGCTGGAGCTCGGTGACGCTGAACGGCCGCGCATCGAACCGTTCCGGCGGTGCGAACAGACCGCGGCCCGGGACCAGGTCCGGGTCGCCCGACCCTCCAGGAACCGCCGGCAGCACGCGGTTGGCGCGCGTCCGCGGCCCGGGCGGGATCACGCCACCGGGCGGAATGAGGACGACGCGACTTCCGGCCTCCTCGTCGGCCGCGGCCAGGCGGGCGTCATCGAGGCGGAAGCCGGCGCCAACGCCCGCCAACGTGGCCGCGATAAGCGCCTCGGCGCCCGATTCCTCGAGCAACAGGATCGCCCGCCCGTCGCGGGCCAGGTGCGGCTCGATCGCCTCGAGTGCCCGGCGGACGGTGGCGGCCTGCCACGACCACGGCACGCGAATCGCCGATCCGACGAGCGAGTCCATGGGGATCATCGCGGCAGCCTCGCGGCCGAGGCCCCAGGCCGTCAGGTGGAACGTGGCCGCGAGACGTTCTGGGGTCGGTCGCGGCGGCGGCTGGCCGAGGACCAGGCGGACACGCGACCGTCCGGTATCGTCGTCCGGTCCCGCGCCGCGCGGTGCGACCGCCTGCTCGCGTGCGAGGGCGCGCAGCGTCGATGGACTGGCGATCCGGACGACGACGGAGGCGGTCGTCTCGACCAGGCTGCGCAGATCCTCGCCGAGGCGCGCCTGGATGGGCCCGAGGGCGGCGCCCTCGATCCGCTGGACGAAGCCACGAACCAGCCGGTACGACTCCTCGAATGCGACCCACGGGTTGCGTTCGCGCCACGACTCGGGAAGCGGGTCGCGGACGCGTCCGGAGACGATGCGGAACTGCGCCGGGCGGCCCGGCTGGACGTTCAGCCGGCTGGCCGGCAGGACCGCACCGATGAACGCCAGGCGGAGGGCCGAGACGATGGGTGCCGCGCGCAGTTCGCCCTCGACCCGCTCCAGGATCGCGGCCAGCCCGACGAGCTGGCGGTCGCTGTGGATCGCGAGGATGTCGTCCACGAGATCCTCGGCGCCGTGCGGAACGGGAAAGCGGTCGCGCAGGATCCGTCGACTCGCGTCGGCGCCGACATCCTGGTGTGCCCGCTCGACGTCGGCCGGATCGAGGGGCGCGCGACGCTGCTCGCCACCCCCGCGCTGGTCTCGACACACGGTGCAGCGATACCGCTTTTCGGTCGGTGTGCCGGGGGCGGCGGCGGTTCGACCCTCACGAGGCTCCTCGTCGACGAGGCCCTCGCTCGGCGGATGGTCCGGCAGGTGCGGCCGTGACCAGCCGATCTCGTCGGCGACGAGGATTCGCTCGCACGTCGCGCAGCGGGTCGAATACATGTCGCCGATCCAGACCCGCAGGCTCGATTCGCCGTGTGGCGCCGCTCCGAGCGCGCCGAACGACGCGTCGAGGTGGCGGAGGTCGGGCGGACGCAGAACGACCTCGGCCAGGAGGCGACTGAGCGGGCCGGTCTCCAGGCTCAGCGCGAGGCGGCGCCGGTCGATCGCCGAGCGAGCCACCCAACCGCCACGCCCGAACAGGTCGGCAACGATGTCGTCGGGTGCGGTGCGCGACTCGATGAGCGCCGCCACCAGGTCCATTGGCGGGGGCGGCACGATCCGTTCGAGCACCGGCAGGGTGAAGCCGGGCTCGGACTGGGCGGAGTCGCCACGACCGGCCATGGCGTTGATTGTCGCAGACGGCCCGGGGGCCGCCTACGCGCGCCGCCGCGCCGGGGGCCTATTCGTCGAGGTCGTCGGCTTCTTCCTCGAAGGCCTCGTCGTTGGTGACGTCGGCGGGCAGGACGCGGTCGAGGTCCGAGATCTCCTCGTCCTCCTCGTCGTCCTCGAGGTCGAGTTCGAGGTCCATCTCCTCGCGGATCAGGGTGCCCTTGGTGTACGGCCGCAGGTCCGTCAGGTTGGCGGCCGTCGGGAAGCCCACCTTGCCGTAGTTGCGCGGGTCCTGGAAGACCTCGCGGATGATGATCCGCACGTCCTTGTCCCCGAGCGACGTGACGCCTGCGGCGTACTTGTTACCGTCGGCGATGAGCTTCAGCAGGCGCGCTGCGACGCGCGGCTCGACGACGCCGACCCGCATCCCGTTGCAGTGGGCGATGAGCCGGGAACCCTCGGGGACCAGTTCGACGGCGTCGCCGGGGTTGACCTGGGCGAGCTGCCGGGGGTCGGCGAGATCGGTGAGCGACGCGAACCCGGTCTTGCCGGTCTCCTCGACAAAGATCGAGACCGGCGCCTTGCTCCCCTCGGCTGCGGGGACCGTCTTCTCGCCGGCGGTCACGAGGAGGACCTTGAGGCGATCGATGTTGCGCTCGGCGATCCGATTGGTCGGATCCAGCGCGAGTGCCGTCTGGTAGTGCTCCCGGGCGGCCGCCAGTTCTCCAAGCTGCCAGAGCGCCTTCGCCATCCGGTTCTCGGCCTCCGCGTCGGCGCCCAGCTCGAGCAGCTTCGCGTTGGTTTCGGAGGCCGCCTTCCAGTCGGCCGCGGCGGCCTGGGCGATCGCCTGCTCGGCAAACTGGCGCTTGAGGCGGGTCTGATGGATGGGGCTGGATACCTGGCCGTCGAGTTCGGGGAAGGTCACGTCAGAAGGATCCTTTCGCGAGGCCGAGGGAAATCGAGGCCTCGGTGGTGGTGTTTGCTGATCCCGTCGGGATCGACGGCCGATGCCGGTCGCGGAGGCTCCGCGCGCTGGCCAGGGCAGGGACGCTTTCTAGCACCGCGCGGCGGGTTCGTCAAACGCAACGGGTCAGGCGCGCAGGGCCAGCGTCCACGCGACGACGATCACGCCGAGGATCGCGAGGAGCGCCGCCTCCCAGACGCGACGCGCGTCACGGCGCCGGGACGCCGGCGCGCCGTGGATCGTGTCCCACAGGTAGAACACGAGCGTGAGCAGTCCCGGGCCGATCAATCGCGGGATCTCCATCGCGCGCAGGGCCGCCGCGGCAATGCCGATCGTCGCTGCATAGGTCGCGGCCGACCACAGGACGTCGCGCACGGTGGCCACGCGAAGGGCTGCCGCGCGATACCCGAGCATGCCGGCGATCGCCGCGTCCGCGACAACGAGGACCGCCAGGTCAGCCTCGGCGAGCCCGGTCCCCACGCCGGCCGCTCCGCCCGGCGAGACCGTTCCCGACGTCCCGAGGCCGCCGATCTCGGGCAGGCCGCCCTGGACCAGCGCCGCCATCCCGACGAATGACGCGAATCCCAGGACGAGCGCCTGGACGATGACGGCCGTTCGGTCGGTCGGGGTTGCGCCGTGCGGCGCGAGCAGGATCCGGGCCTCGCTCGACGCGGTCTGGCGGACGGCCAGGCCCACCACGACCAGGGCCGGAAGCAGCAGGATCCCGATCGGCACCAGGCGCATGAGGCCAACCCCGGCGACCGCGGCCACGGTCGGAAGGATGAGGGCCTCGATGGGCACGCCCAGTGACTCGCCCGCGGGGTGGGTCTCGCCCATCAATTGCAGGGTGCCGACGGCCATCGCCGCTCCCAGCACGACCAGCACGAGCCAGACGAGCGGGCCGTCGAGGAGCCGCGAGGCACCCACCAGGGTCACCGCCAGCAGCACGAGCTCGCGAATCGAGCCCGACAGGTGGGCAGCATCGCGAGGGCGTCCGGTAGCGCCGGGGTTCCCGGCGGCGATGCCATCGGTCATCGCGGCGATGGTACGCGACGACGCCGGCTCGCCGTTTCGGAGCGCCGGGTCCAGGCAAGCAGGTCGGTGCGCGATCGGGTGTTGATCACCGAAGCAGGGCCGATCCAGGCCCGCCGGGCCTGCGCGACGCCCCAGCGGACGTAGTCCAGCTCGTGGACGCGATGGGCGTCGGAATCGATCGCCACGAGGCAGCCCGCCGCCACGGCGAGACGAGCGCGCTCGTCGGACAGGTCCAGGCGATGCGGCGATCCGTTCAGCTCCAGGGCGGTTCCGGTCTCGGCGGCCGCGGCATAGATCACGTCCCAGTCGAGGTCGAGGTCGGGCCGATCGCCGATCTTGCGACCGGATGGATGGGCGACGATGTCGACATGGGGGCTGTGGATCGCGGCCAGGGTCCGCGCGGTCAGGTCGGCCCGCGACTGGCGGCGGGCCACGTGGACGGACGCGACCACCAGGTCGAAGCGCGCCAGCAGCTCGTCCTCGAAGTCGAGCCGGCCGTCGGCGCGGATCTCGAGCTCGCAGCCGTGCAGGAGCCGGAAACCCTCGGATGGTGTGCCGGGCGGGGCACTCCCGGCCGCCTCCTCGGCGGCGAAGCGCTCGTTCAGGCGCGCGACGATCACGCGCTGGCGCGCGACGCGCTCGGGGTCGAGGCCGCGCGCGATCGCGAGTGACTGGGAGTGGTCGGTCAGGACCTGGTAGGCGTAGCCGCGGGCCCGGGCGGCCTCGGCCATGACCTCGATGGGCTGCGTCCCGTCCGACCAGTCGGAGTGCGAGTGGCAGTCCCCGCGGAGGTCGCCGAGATCGACCAGATCCGGAATCTCGCCGGCGAGCGCCGCCTCCAGTTCGCCGCGGTCCTCGCGCAGCTCGGCAGGAAGCCACGGCAGGTCGAGGAACGCGTAGGCCTCGGCCTCGGTGGCGAACGTGCGCAGGTCTGCGTCCGAGCCGGTGAGCGGTTCGCCGTCCTCCCCGATCCGCAGGAACCCCTTCTCCGACAGGCTCCAGCCGCGGTCGCGCGCCCGCTCGCGGAGGCGCACGTTGTGCTCTTTCGAGCCGGTGAAGTGGATGAGATACGTACCGGCCTCGCCCGGGGGCATGATCATCAGGTCCACCTGCGGGCCATCGCGGAGGCGGACGGCCGCCTTGTGCGATCCGTGCTGGAGGACCGCGGCCACCGCGGGCATCGAGGTAAACCGCTCGACGAGGGGGCCGGGGTCGTCGGTCTCGGCCAGCAGGTCGAGGTCGCCGATGGTTTCGCGGCGGCGCCGGAAGGAACCGGCCGGTTCAATCCGGGTCACGCCGGGCGTCTCCGAGAGGATCGCGATCAGGGCGGCCACGATCTCGTCGGCGCGATCGAGGAGCATGCGGTCCGGCCCCGAGTGGAGCCCGTCGATGCCCTCGACGATGAGCGCCTCCGTTCGGGCGGAGACGCCGCGCAGCCCACGCAGGCGACCGGCCACGGCAGCCGTGCGCAGCTCGTTGAGGGTCGCGATCCCCATCTCCTCGTAGACCAGCTTGACCGTTTTGGGCCCGAGCCCGGGCACGCCGAGGAGGTCGACCAGCGTGGCGGGGAACTCCGCCCGCAGGCGGTCTCGGAACGCCAGTGATCCGGTCCGTGCCAGCTCGTCGATCTTGTCGGCGATGGCCTTCCCCACCCCCGGAATGTGCGGCGGACGGCCCTCGCGGAAGGCGCGCGCGACATCGACCGGCGCTCGACCGATGGCGTCGGCGGCCCGGTGGTAGGCGACGGTCTTGAACACGAGCTCGCCCTTGACCTCGAGGAGGTCGCCGATCTCGTGAAAGACCGCGGCCAGCTCACCGTTCGAGAGCAGCGGAACCTCATCCTCGGTTGGCACGCGCCGATGGTAGCGTCACGCGGCGCTGCAGCTCGCTCGACAGGCCCGGCGGGCGCCGCGATCCACGCGCCGCTATTACCCCGGGTCATCAGATCCGGGCTGAATGAGCGTGGCAGTGCACCCAGAACGTCGGAATCGGTGACTCGTCACGCTCGCTGACGCCCGATCTCATTACCGGGAGTCATCTCACTGAGAGTCATCAACGATGGGGCGGACGTTGACCCCGCACATCGACGTGCCGGCCGGATCCCCAACGCCGTGTCAGGCGGCGGCCACCACCCGGTCGCGGCCACCGCGCTTCGCGGCGTATAGCGCAGTGTCGGCCTCGGCGAGGATGTCCACGATCGGCTGCTCCTCGAAGCGCGATACTGCCACGCCGACCGAGACACTCACGGCGGGGATGCCGAGCTCGCGCAGGTCGAGCGCGCCGACCGCGGCGCGCACGCGCTCGCCCACCTCGGTTGCGACATCCGGGCTCGGATTGCGAAGCAGGACGGCGAATTCTTCGCCGCCGACCCGGGCCGGAACGTCGTCGTCACGAACGGCCCCGGCGATGGCCCTGGCCACTGCGCGGAGGACCTCGTCGCCGAGGGCGTGGCCGTGGGTATCGTTGAGGCTCTTGAAGTGGTCGATGTCGACCATCAGGATGCCGACCGTGTCCTGCGATCGGCGGCGCCGGCCCAGGAGCGCGCAGAACTCGTCGAAGTAGCGCCGGTTGGGCAGGCCGGTGAGCACGTCGGTCGTGGCCCGTTCCTCGGCATCGCGCTGGGCCGTCGTCCGGGCGAGGGTGGCGGCCGCCTCCACGGCGGCGCCGGCCAGGAGACGTCGACTCGACGCAGACCAGGGCTGTGCGGCACGGCGCGAGACGATGATCGCGCCGATGACCGCGCCGTCAATCTGCAGTGGAACGGCGAGCAGGTGGTTGAGGCCGAACACGGTCCGGACTCGCGCCGCGATCCGTCCCGAGATCCGGGCTGACGGGCCGATCCCGACGGTCGCGATCGTGGCGGCGCGGCCCTGCACGGGAACCGCGAACCGACCGATCGCCGCGCGTCCGACGTCGTCGACCCAGCGTCGCGCGGTATCGGCGACGGTCAGGACGTCCACCACGATCCCGCGCTCGGACGACGACCGGGCCCGCGACCGGGGCCTCGCGGCGTTGGTGTCGGCGTCGACGACGTCCGATTCGATGGCGATCGCGATCGCGTCGCCCGGCACGTCCACCTCGTCCTCCAGGTCGACGATCGGGAGCACCGCGGTCGCGTCGTCAACGCCACTCCGGCTGGTCACGAGCGTGGCATCGAGCGCAACCCGATCGGGCCGGCGGCGGACGACGACGACATGATCGGCCTCGGTGGCGTTGGCCAGTTCGGCGACGATCGCCCCGAGGACCGCGTCGGGCGACACGGATCGGGCGAGCCCGCGGAGGATCCGCGCAAAGCTCTCGGCTTCGACGCGGCGCCCCGCCTCGCGGGCGACCACGGCGTTCCTGTTGGCACGCGATGCCGCGAATCCGAGCAGCAGCAGGCCGGCGCCCAGGGCGTCGGCGACGGTCCCGCCGGGCGCCAGGAGTCGATAGATGGCCAGGATGCCGAGGAGGAGGAACGCGCCCGACAGGACTCGCCACGTTCGGCGAATGATCCGGTCATCGGGGGTCGGCAGGTGATCCGTCGATCCGTCAGTCACGTCGGAGGCAAGGATGCGCGCACCAGGCCACGGGCGTCCAGCCCTGGAGGGGGTACTTCCGACGGCCGGGAACCAGTACGTTGGTACTACCCGTCGGGCGTCCAGACACCGGACGTCCGCGCCGGGCATCCGCGCGCCCGGCTCGGGGCAGCCGCCTGGGGGTGCACGGCCCTCCCGGCGTCACCCGAACCGACCCATGAGCCGGGCAATCAGAGTCATGTCCGCCCAGTGCCTGCCTCATCTGGCCGGCGTTGTTTCTACCGCAACAAACGCCTCGATTGGGACCGGTTGAGCCGCGCCCCACGCATACGCATTCGCCTGCATGACCCGGAATCCGGCGGCTTGTTGCGGGGTGCGCACCGCCGGGCGCCGGGCATCCGCGCACCGGCGGGCGCCCAGACGCGATGATTAGCCAGGGTAATCCGATTGGGCCTGAGCTAGCGTCACGCTGAACCCGGAACGTCAGAATCGGTGACCCGTCACGCTCACTGACGCTCGTTCTGATTGGTGGGACTCATCAACGACGGGCGCGGGCTCCACAGTCAGGCCGCGTCCACGCTTGGCAGCGGGGCCCCATCGGATGAGCCGTCGGCCGATGACATGACCTGCTGCCCGCCGTGCGCCTTGACCCGGTAGAGGGCCCTGTCGGCAGCTGCGATCAACTCGGTCGGGGTCCGCCCGTCGGTCGGGTGCGTCGCAGCACCGATCGACAGGCCGACCGGAACGCTGCGGTCGGCGTCCGCGTACGGGCCGGCGAACGCGCCGAGGATCCGCTCCGCCGCCTGGCGGGCGGCTGTGGCGTCGGTCTCCGGGAGGATGATCGCGAACTCGTCGCCGGCGTAGCGGGCGGCAACGTCCGATCCCCGGAGGGTCGATCGGATGCGCTCCGCCGTCCACAGCAGGACCCGGTCGCCGAACACGTGCCCGAACGTGTCGTTGATCAGCTTGAAGTCGTCGAGATCCAACATGAGCACCGAGACCGGCCGTCGAGCTCGCTGCGCCCGGATGACCTCCTCGCCGAGGCGTTCGTGGAGGAAGCGGTGGTTGTAGAACCCGGTCAGCGGGTCGCGGTCGGCGAGGGCGCGGGCCTCCTCGTAGAGGCGGGCGTTCTCGAGGGCCATCGCTCCCTCGTTGGCCATCGTCCGCGCCAGCGCGAGCCGGCCGGCGGACCACGTCGTCGACTCGAGCGAGAACAACTCGACGAGGCCGATGGCCTGGCCCTTGGCCACGAGCGGCACCATCGCCAGGCTCCGCAGGCCCTCCTTCTCGATGAGGGCAACCTCGTTGGGGTCCGCGTCGGGATCGTCGGCATCGATCAACACGATCTCGCGTCGTTCCAGCGCGCGGCGTGTCTGCGGGTAGCGCGAAACATCGTAGGTCGGCTCCAGGTGGTCGATGCCGGTCGGCGGGGAGTAGCCCAGCGTGTGCAGCGTCATCGTGGGGCGATCCCAGTAGCTGATCGCACACTCGTCGACCTCGAGCGCCTCGGCGAGATGAGCCGCGATGAGGTCGGCCACCTGGCGTGGGTCGAGGCTCTGGGCGAGCGCGCTGCTCATCGCGAGCAGTCGACGCAGCTCGTCCGACAGCGCGTTGCTTCGCTCCAGCAGCCGGGCGGACTCGAGTGCGGTCGCCGCCTGGTCCGCGAGGATCGTGAGCAGGCGCAGGTCTTCGGCCGAGAACTGCCTGAGCCCGAGCTTCGAGAGCGTGATCACGCCGACCGTCTTGTCGTCGTAGCGCATCGGGACGACGAGCATCGATTCGTCGACCTCATCGGTCCCCGGAATCGTCGTACCGCGTGGATCGACGTTTGCGTCGTCCACGAGCAACGGCTGGCCGTGCTCGGCCACCCAGCCGGTAAAGCCCTCGCCGAGCTTCACCCGCAGGAGGTCCAGGTCGACCCGTTCGTAGGCGCCCACGGATCCTTCGAAGGCGATCGGGATGACGTCGTCGGGCGGCTCGATCTTGTAGACGCGGGCGTTGTGGTAGTCGAAGATCCGGCGCGTTTCCTCGACGATCGCCCGGCCGACCGCTTCGACGCCGTTCGCCCGGCTCATCCGGGCGGAGGCGGCCTGGACGACGGCCAGCTGGGCGGCGCGCCGTTCGGTCTGGGCGAAGAGCTCGGCGTTGTGGATGGCGATCGTGGCATGCGTCGCGAGCGCCGTCGCCAGCTCCTCGTCGGCCTTCGTCCAGGCGCGAGGCAGACGGGTCGTTGCCGACAATGCGCCGATCACGCCGTCGGCGTGGATCAACGGGACGACGAGCTCGCCGGCGAACTCGACGACTCCGTCGTAGCTGGCGTACCAGCGGGCGGCGAAGCTGTCGGCGCGCACGTCCGTGCAGGCCCACGGTCGACCCGTCCGGAGCACCTCGTCGTACCAGCCCTCGCGGGCACTGAAGCGCGGCAGACGCGCCGCATCGTCGTCGGTCAGGCCGCTCCACGCGGCCAGCTCGAGGCGATCGTCGTCGAGGATTCGAATCGAGGCCATGTCGGCGCGCAGGACCCGCGCGGCCTCCTCGACGATCATCCGCAGGATCTCGCCTCGGTCGAGCGTCCCGGTCAGCCGTCCGGACACCTCGAGGAGGGCGTGGTAGCGCTCCAGCAGGTCCGCGTCCATGGCGTCGGGGGCGGGTGCCGCCTCAGTGGCCGCGCCCACGATCGTCGGGCGCGCCGAACGAGGCCCACCCGGGCCTGAGTCGCGTGCAATCGTGACGGACGCGCCACGACGCCTCGCAGATGAAGCACCCACGGCGCCATCGTCGCGAGCGAGGCGTGTCTGGACTGCGGCTCCGATGTACCTACTGCGCGCGCGAAGGTACGGGGTAGGGTGATTCACCCGTAGCTGGCCGACCCGGCCGCACCCGTAGCTGGCCGACCCGGCCGTTTCCGAGCGTTGACCCGGCCGATCCTGGACGACTACACTTCGCGCCGGTCCCCCACCGCGTTCGGCCTTTCCCCAGCGGGCCCTCATGCAGCGGCGGACCGCCAATGCCGCTTCGGAGATTTCACAACTCGTGGACGTCGGACCCAGTACCGGCGGCGCCAACCCGCGCCGCGACAACCTCGGTCCCGCCCGTCTCGCCTCGACGGCCCGCGACCCGCGCTAGCGGGGGCCACCGACGCGTTCCGGGTGCGGACCGGATGCGAGGTGGAACATGCTCTACTTGAGCCAGGCGATCGGTCGCCCCGTGCTCGATCCGGCGGGTGAGCCGATCGGTCGGGTCGCCGACCTCATCGTTGCCGTCGGCGATCAGTACCCACCGGTCACCGGTCTCGTCGTCAAGACGGGCCGCCGCCGCATCTTCCTGCCGTGGACCTCGGTCGCCTCGATGGACGAGACCGGCGCGCGCCTTCGGCAGACATGGATCGACATCGATCAGTTCCACCAGCGTCCTGACGAGATCCTGCTGCACCTCGATCTCATGGACAAGCAGATCGTCGACATCGACGGTCGCAAGGTGGTCCGGGTCAACGACCTCCGTCTCGACCACATCGAAGGCCAGCTCAACCTCGTCGCGGTCGACGTGGGGGCCGCCGGCCTCCTGCGCCGCATCGGCATGGAAGGCGCGTACCGCCTCATCGCGCGCAACCTCCGGCTGCCCATCCCCGAGCGCTACATCGACTGGGAGGACGTCGATCCGGTCGAAACCTCGATCGCCTCGATCAAGCTGCGGGTACCCCACGCGGGCCTCGCCGAGATGCATCCCTCGGACCTGGCCGCGATCATCGACCAGCTTGCGCCCAAGGACCGCGCCGGCGTCCTCGCATCACTCGACGACGAGGCGGCCGCGGACGCTATGGAGGAGATGGAACCGGAGACCCAGGTCGAGGTCCTGGAAGACCTCGAACCCGAGCGGGCCGCAGACATCCTCGAGGAGATGTCGCCCGACGATGCCGCCGACCTGATCGCCGACCTGTCCGACGCGACGAGGACCGAGATCCTTGCCCTGATGGACCACGAGGAGGCCGAGGAGGTTCGGGAGCTGCTGGCCTACCCGGAGGAGTCGGCCGGCGGCATGATGACGACCGAGTTCGTCGCGGTGCCGGCCACCCTGACCGCATCCCAGACGATCGACCGTCTGCGGGACCTGGAGCCCGACGCCGAGACCATCTACTACGTCTACGTCGTCGACGACGACAGCCGCCTCGTCGGGGTCCTGTCGCTGCGCGACCTGATCGTGGCAAAACCCGACACGGCGATCTCGGAGGTCATGTTCGCCGAGCCGGTGGCGGTCGGGATCCTCGCCGAACCGGACGAGGTCGCCGAACTGGTGGCCCACTACAACCTGCTCGCCGTGCCGGTCCTCGACGATTCCGGCGTGCTCGTCGGGATCGTGACCGTCGACGACGCGATGGATTCGATCCTGCCGGCCGGCTGGCGTCGACGGGTGCCCAAGCTCGCGGGTCGGTCGTAGTGGGTCTCCCCGGCACCCGCCGGCGCCCGCACCTGCAGGCACCCCGGATCGGGATCCTGGACCGGATCCGCGATCGGATCGAATCGCGCGAGTTCCTGCGCCTGCGCGGCCGGTTCCGCGGTCGGCGCGGCCTGCTGGCCTTCCTCGCCGTCATGGGTCCCGGCCTGATCGCCGGGATGGCCGGCAACGACGCCGGCGGGATCGCGACCTACTCCGTCCTGGGTGCAGAGACGGGGCTCCGCCTGCTGTGGCTGTTCCCGCTGATGATGGTCATCCTCGCCGTCGTCCAGGAAATGGCGGCACGCATGGGCGTCGTGACCGGGCAGGGCCTGTCCGACCTGATCCGCGACCGCTTCGGCGTCC
The DNA here is from genome assembly GCA_031395155.1 of Chloroflexota bacterium. GTDB lineage: Bacteria > Chloroflexota > Limnocylindria > Limnocylindrales > CSP1-4 > CAKKPP01. The sequence goes on from JANNUK010000318.1 coordinate 30,376, forward strand.
GCTGGACGCTGCTCGCGATGGCCGTGCTGCTCGTCGCCAACCTGGCCCAGACCGTCGCCAACTTTGCCGGGATCGCGGCCTCGGTCGAGATCTTCGGGATGTCGCGGCTGATCGCCGTCCCGCTGGTCGCCGCCGCGCTGTGGGCGCTCGTGCTGTTCTCGAGCGCCCGCACGGTCGAGCGAATCTTCATTGGAATCGTGCTGGTCTTCCTGCTCTACATCGTGTCGGCACTCATGGCCGACCCGGACTGGGATGCCGTGGGCCGGGCGCTCGTCACCCCGGACCTGCCGTTCGAACCGTCGATCCTGCTGCTGGCGACGGCCCTCGTCGGGACGACGATCACGCCGTTCATGCAGTTCTATCTCCAGAGCGCGGTGGCGGAAAAGGAGATCGATGTCGAGGAGCTGGGCCTCGAGCAGGTCGACAGCGTGGTCGGCGCGATCTGGACCAACACCGTGGCGCTGTTCATCGTCATCGCTGTGGCTTCGACGTTGTTCGTGGCCGGGATCTCCGTGGCGACCGCGGAAGACGCCGCCCGGGCGCTGGAGCCGGTGGCCGGGCCGCTCGCGGTGGTGCTGTTCGGGGTCGGCCTGTTCGGGGCGTCCTGCCTCGCGGCGACGATCCTGCCGTTGACGACGGCGTTCGTGATCTGCGAGGCGTTCGGCTGGGAATCCGGCGTGGGCAAGCGCTGGGAGGACGCCCGCCCGTTCTACACGATCTA
>JANNUK010000319.1:0-3417 GCA_031395155.1 Chloroflexota bacterium
CGGCCAGCGCAGTGCCGAGATCCGCGCCGGCGGCCGAGCGCGCAACCGCGGAACGCAATACCAGGTCGTCGGCCTCGAGGACGCCAGCGACCAGCGCGCGCCCAGCCCAGCCGGTGGCACCGGCGATGCAGACATTGATCATGCTCGTTGGCTCCTGTTCACGGAGGTCTCATGGTCCGCCCCGGGACCAACGGATCCGCCTGGAGGCCCGGGTCAGGTGGGCAGAGAACCATTCGGCGGCGGGCGTCTTCCAACGGTACCTCCCCTCGCATTCGGGTGGGTACGCCTCAAATATCCACGGCCCCGGGCCTTCACCGTGACTTGGATAGTGAAGCTAGCCCTCTCGCCTCGACCAACCTTGTTGCGCGGGGCTCTTGGCCCTACGGCGGGTTTCGCGCAAACTCGCCGGCGAACCAGACGAAGATCAGGACGACCCCAAGCGCAAAGCCACCTCCGCTGAGGACGCGCACATCCTGCAGACCCGTCCTCAAGCCAAGGGACCGCAGTCGCAGCAGGACGTACGCGGAGAGGGCCCCGTGGGCCGCCAGTGCCGACACAACCGCAACGATGAGGAAGACAAGCCCGAACGTCCCATCGGAGAGGTCGAGGAGCGCGGCGGAGACCGTGACGCCAGAAATGAGGGCGACAAATCCGGGCCAGCCTGGCGCAAGGAGCAGCGCGACGAAGGCGGCCAGCCAGATCGTCGGCACGAACTCGCCGTTCCCGGGCATCCCGAAGACGAACCCGGACAGTGCGCCCAGACAGCCGAGGACGAAGGCGGCGGTCAGCCGCCAGATGGAGCGGCGCCAGGGGGTTTCGGGGCGACTCGTCGAGCCCGCGGTCACGGCAGGACCTCGAGGACGGCCATCGACGTGGGCGGGACGAAACCGCCCGGGGCGGCCGTCGGATCCACGCTGGGCTCCGTTTCCTGCATTGTCCATCCCGGCCCGAGGATCGCGTACTTCCCTGGGTGCACGGTCACCTTCATGACGTTGCCACAGGGACCCATCTGGCCGCGGTCCTCGGCGTTCTGTGCCGCGCTGCAACCGCCGACGCCCAATCCCCCGATGGAGGTGAATTCCGTATCGCCGCGTGCGAGCCGCTCCAGGTCGTTGTCGTCCAAGGGCCCAGGAGTATCAGCCGCGGTGCGTTTCCGTTCGACGAACGTGATCGAGCCTTCAAGGGGCTCGTCGAGCACCAGGTAGACGTCCCCAGCGCGCACGGTGGCTGGGTCCAGGCGCACCTCGGACTCCGTGGCCACGACGTGAACCACCTGGGCCCCAGCTGGGATGGGCGTCTGGCCCCGCCCACAGCCCACGAGCACGCCCGCCACCAGGCCGAGGAGGATGGCCTCCGTCGCGAACCGTCGCATCATTTGTGGTCTCCGCACTGACGCCAGCCTGCCAGGATCGGCACTGTGATATCGACGCGACCGGGGCAGTGTTGTTACGGGCTGGCGCCGGATCCCGCTGGACTGGGCACGCCGCCCGAGACTCATGTGGGGCGGTTGGTCGACGCGAACGGGGCACCGATTCAGTGGCATGCTTCTCGCGTTCCGAGAAGGAGAAGCGATGGTCGCGATGGAACAACGCCGCGTCGGGTTCGTGTCGACCCGATTCGCAGGCACCGACGGGGTCTCTCTCGAGACTGCCAAGTGGGCGACAGTCATGAAACGGCTCGGTCATCGAGCCTTCTATTTCGCAGGCGTCTCCGACCGACCCGCCGCCATCTCGCATGTCGTCCCGGAGGCGTTCTTCGGGCACCCGGACATCGCCGCGATCAACCGAGCCGTCTTCGCCTCGCACGGCGTTGCCCCCGAATTCGCCGCGGCCCACGGGTTCACCGTCGTCGTCCGACCGGCCGCGATATCGGCCAGGATCCAGGCATTGCAGCGTCATCTGAAGTCGGAGCTGTACGTGTTCAGCCGCAAGTTCCAGCTGGACCTGCTCGTCATCGAGAACGCCTCCGCCATCCCGCTCAACCTGCCGTTGGGCCTGGCGATATCGGAGTTCATCGCCGAAACGGGCATGCCGACCATCGCCCACCATCACGACCTCCCCTGGGAGCGGCAACGGTTCCTGGTCAACGGCGTCGCCGACATCATCGCCGCGGCGTTCCCGCCGGTGCACCCACCGATCAGGCACGTGGTCATCAACTCGGTCCAGGCGCTGGAGCTGGCCTCCCGTCGCGGAGTGACGACGCGCGTCATCCCGAACACCATGGACTTCGATCGACCCCCGGCGCCGGTGTCGCCCGAGGTGATCGCCGCGGCCCGCGCCGACCTTGGCCTCGCCGCCGGGGAGTTGCTCCTCCTTCAGCCGACGCGAATCGTCGCGCGCAAGGGGATCGAGCACGCGATCGAGTTCACGCGTCGGCTGGACCGGCCGGCTCGACTCGTCATCTCCCATTCCGCGGGCGACGAGGGAGGTGCGTACGAGCAGCGGATCCGCGAATCCGCCGGCCTGCTCGGCGTCAAGCTCGTGCTGGCGGCCGACCTCGTCGTCGAGAGCGGTGAGCCGAAACCGGCCGGGGGGCGCAGGTACACCCTCGACGAGCTGTACGAGGCGGCCGACTTCGTGACCTATCCGTCCCAGTTCGAGGGCTTCGGTAACGCGTTCCTCGAGGCCGTCTTCCACCGCCGCCCGATCCTCGTCAACAACTACTCGACGTACGAGGTCGACCTGCGGCCGCGCGGCTTCCGCGTCGTCTGGTTCGACGAGTTCATCAGCGAGGGCACCCTCGAGCAGGCCCGACGACTGCTCGACGACCCAGCCGAGGCCGCGACGTGGGCCGCCAGCAACTATGAGGTCGGCCGGGCGCACTTCTCGTTCACCGTCCTCGAGCGTCACCTGACGGACCTCCTCGTCGACTGCTTCGGCGCCGCCGGCTGACATCGTGGCCCGGCGGATCGCCCTTCTGCACTACACGGCTCCGCCGGTTGTCGGTGGCGTTGAAACGGTCCTCGGTGCGCATGCCCGCCTGTTTGCCGACACCGCCCACGACGTCAGAATCATCGTCGGCCGCGGTCGGGTGACCGACCCGCGGGTGGAGCTGGTCCGGATCCCGCTGGCCGACTCTCTGCACGCGCGGGTCGTCGGCCTTCGCCGGGAGCTCGCGGCGGGCCGAACCCCAACCGAGTTCGGGCGCCTCGCCGGCGAGCTGGCTCGAGACCTCAAGGGAGCCCTTCGCGGTGTTGACCTGCTCATCATCCACAACGTCGGCTCGCTCCATTTCAACCTGCCTCTTACGGCCGCGCTCCATGAGATCGCCACGAGCCCCGGAGCTCCCGTGATGGTCGCCTGGACTCATGACGTCGCCGCGGCGATGCCTTCCTATGTCGGCGATCTCCATGACGGCTGGCCATGGGATCTGATCCGGAGCCCTTGGCCGGGCGTAACGTGGGTCGCCGTGTCCGAG
>JANNUK010000359.1:0-2536 GCA_031395155.1 Chloroflexota bacterium
CACGATACCCGCTGTCGGGTCAGCTCGGGAACCCGCCCAGGACCCCGGCGCTTCGGAGGGCGCCCACCAGCCGGACCGAAGCCACCGGAAGGATCGCGATTGCCGAGATCGCCATGAACACGCCGATGACCGCCACGGCCTCGAAGCTGGAGGCCGCATACCAGACCACCCAGTCGTGGACCCAAGCGGCGGCGGCACTGGCCAGCGAGGCGAGGACGACGATCGGAAACGACCAACGCCTGTACATCCCGAATGCGAACACGAGCTCCGCGGCGGCGCCCTGGACGAACCCCGACAGGAGCGTGTCGGGGCCCCACTGGCTCCCGAGCAGCGTCGCCAGCCCCGCCGCCACCATCTCGGCGAACAGCGCGGCGCCTGGCTTGCGAATGATCAACGCGGCCACGATCGCCGGCATCAGCCAGGCGCCGTACAGGATGTTCTGGGCCGGGCCCAGGAACTCGATCGCCCGCCAGGCCACGCCGAACGCGACGAAGGCCACGCCGAACGCCACGCCGATCACCGCGGCGACAACGATGTCACGGGTTCGCCACGCGGCGGCGTCCGGGCTGCTATTCGCTGAGGTGCTGGTCCCGATTATCATTGCTCTCAACTCCGACGCTGCGACTGAATTGCGGAACGCCGCCCTGTCGAGGAGGACGGCGTCGAGTCGGATGAGGCCTGCTTCCTACACCGGTATCAGCCGGATCAGGTTCGGCGGGTCTGTGGCAATCGCCACACTCTCAGCGCTGCTGCGCTCCCCGGAGGCGGTATTCGGTTGTGGCGGCATCGTATCACCCGCGGCCCGAGCCGCGGCCCGAGCGTTCCTTCATCCAGGCGATCGTTTCCGACACGATCGACCGTCCCTCGGGCTCGTTGTGCAGCTCGTGGCGGATTCCCGGATAGGTGCGACGCGTCACGCTGGCGACGTCACCAAGAGGCGCGCTGGCCGCCGGCGGGACGAGTTCGTCCGCCTCTCCATGGAGGACGAGGGTCGGGATCGTCAATGCCCCGAGTGACGAGCGTACCCATTCCTGCTCCGCCAGCGTGGCGGCACCGAAACCGGCGGTGGCCCCATGGACGACGAGCGGATCGGCATGGTATCGCTGCCCAACCGTCGGGTCGCGCGACAGGAGCTCCCCGGCGATGCGATTCGGGATGACGAAGGTGGGCACTACCCGTCCGAGCAGCCGGGCCAATTGGATCTTCCACCGCGGAATTGTCGAGTCGAGACCCGGGGCGGACAGTACGAGGAGGTCGGGCACGGGTCGACCAGGCGAGCCGGCCGTGGTCGCGACCCGGAGTACGTAGCCGAGCGCGATGAGTCCTCCCAACGAGTGGCCGTAGAGGACCACCGGCCGGCCGGGCGCGGCGGCGCGGCCGGGCGCGGCGGCGCGGACGGCCGCGAGCCGCACGGCGAGGTCGCGGTAGTACTCGTCGAACTCCCGGACGTGGATCCTGCGTCCCGCGGACGCCCCGAAGCCGCGCATGTCGAACGCATGGACATCCAGGCCTTCGGACGCAAGCTGTTCGCCCACGTGCTCCCAGCGACCGCTGTGCTCGGCGATCCCGTGAACCAGGAGGACCGCGGCGGCCGGCTTCGACCCGCCGTCGGGCGGTGTCCAGTGCCGCGTTCTCAGGACGGTGCCGTCATCGGCCGTGGCGGTCCCGATCGTGGAGGTCACGAACCGAAACGATACGCCGACGCCGGCAGCGGTCAACTACGATTTCGCGATGAAGGCATTCGTTGAAATTGGTCCGCGGGTCTTCGCCCTTCGCTACCGGTTCTACGACCAGCAGATCGGCGTCGTCGTCGGTGACGACGGGGTGCTCGTCATCGACACCCGGTCCAGCCATCGCCAGGCCGATGAGATCCTCAGCGACATCCGCGCGATCACCGCGCTGCCCGTGTCCGTCGTCGTCAACACGCACGGCCACTACGACCATGCCTTCGGCAACCGGGTGTTCCGGCCGGCACCGATCTGGGGTCACCGCCGCTGCGTGATCATGCTCGAGGCAACCGGCGAACAGCAGCGCGCGGATGTCGCCGCCGAGACGCCGGGGCTTGCCGAGGAGCTCGCGTCCGTCGAGATCGATCCTCCGGACCGGACGTTCGACGATACCGCGACGATCGACGTCGGCGGCCGTCCCGTCGAGCTTCGCTACCTCGGTCGCGGGCACACCGACAACGACATCGTCGTCCGGGTGCCCGATGCGGGTGTCCTGTTCGCGGGCGATCTTCTCGAAAACGGGGCGCCACCGTATTTCGGCGATGGTTACCCGATGGACTGGCCGTCGACGGTCGAGGCGCTCGCGAACATCGTCGACGGCGCCGTGGTACCGGGCCACGGCGATGTCGGCGATGCCGAGTTCGTGGCCGCCCAGCTGGCGGACCTGCACGCGATCGCGGGGCTTGCCGGGCAGGTCCATCGCGGCGACATGGGGATCGAGGATGCGATCAGGCGAGCACCGTTCTCCGCGGACGCCTCCCGCGAACCCCTGGAGCGCGGGCTCGCCCAGCTCCGCGGAGAGCTGGGCG
>JANNUK010000370.1:0-5502 GCA_031395155.1 Chloroflexota bacterium
GGCCGGCGACCTCGAGGCGGCCCAGCTCCGCGGCCATCGCGTCGAGGTGCCCGGCGCCGGACCGGATGGCGTTTCGAAGGTCCGGCGCAGCCATGAACACGTCGTCGAAATGCGCTTCCTGCGCCAACAGCCCCAGAGTCAGGTTGCGCTTGCGATGGACCGTCCCATGATCCGCCTCATCGCGACCGGCAGCAATCCGCAAGAGGGTCGTCTTGCCGGCCCCATTTGGACCCACCAGTCCGATCCGATCTCCCAGGGCGATGGACGCGTCGATCGCGTCGAGGATCACGAACGTGCCGATCTCCCGGGTCACTCCGGTCAACCGGAGGATCGACATCAGGTTGTCCCGTGCGCGGCAGGGGTACCGGCGGACTCGCGCGCGGCGGCACGCCGGGTCGCAGCGGCGCGGCGGGTCGAGGCCGCACGCCTGGTCGCCTCGGCTCTGACTCCCTGGGCACGGACGGCGGCGGGGCCGTCCTCCAGGTCTGACCATCGCGGACCCGCCGACCGGGTCCCATCCGAGAGAGTCCGCAACGGGGCCGCGGCGGCTCGCCGGTCGACCGACGGCAGGCGCTGGCACCATGAGCAGAAGTGGGTCGACCGGGCCCCGAGAACGAGTCGCTTGATCACCCGCCCGCAGCGCGGACAGGGCAGGCCGGTCCGCTGGTACACCTGGAGCCGGTCCTGCATCGAGCCGTCACCATCGGGCGCCGTGTAGTCGTCGACGGACGACCCGCGGCGCTCGACCGCCTCGGCAAGGATCGAGCGAAACGCGTCATACAGTCGTCGCTCGTCGCGCGGCCGAAGCGTCGGCGATGTCCGGAGCGGATGCAGGCGAGCGAGCCACAACGACTCGTCGGCGTAGATATTGCCGATACCGGCCACGAACGACTGATCAAGAAGGAGCGGCTTGAGACGCCCCTTCCGGGCGCGCAGCCTGCGTCGAAACGCGCGCAGGTCGAACGCCTCATCGAGCGGTTCCGGGCCGATGTCGGCGAACACCGCCCCGGCACCGGGCTCCGTGACCAGTTCGCCGGTGGCCTGGTCGCGCGGATACAGGCCGACCTTTCCGAACTTTCGGATGTCGCGGAAGCGAAGCTCGCGCCCATCGTCGAATGCGATCGCGAGGCGGACATACGGGTCGTCGGGCCGAGCTGCCGGAACGACGAACAGCTGGCCGGTCATCTTGAGGTGCACGGTCAGGGCTATCTCGCCCGAGAGGTCGATCACGAGTTGCTTGGCGCGACGACCCACGCCCTCGATCGTTCGCCCGGCCAGCGCCGCCCCGATCGTCTCGGGCGAATGGGTGCGCAGCGTTCGCGCCCACGAGCAGCGGGCGTCACGGATCGTCGCGCCGATCAATGCCGGGCGCAGGTCACGAGCGACGGTCTCCACCTCGGGCAGTTCAGGCATTGCTCGCCCCGAAGGCAAGAGCGACCAGTCCACGCAACCGCGCCGTCCCCTCGGCAAGCGGGCGGATCGTCTGCCATGCGTTGATCTGGATCCAGTCCGGTCCGAACTCGGGCGCATCGGCCGCGTCGTCGGCGAGCACGGCCGCGCGTGCGTCCGTCGGCAGGCGGAGCCACAGGCTGCTCGTGCCGCGGGCCACGACGCGGACCACGTCAGCGCCGTCGAGCAGGCAGGCGACACCGTAGAGTCCCGCCGCCGAGGCGCCCGGGACACTGTCGCCGATCTGGAGCAATCGGTCGCACAGGTCGGGATGGGTATGGAGCACGAACGCATCGATCGCATACGGCTCGTTGGGCCGCGCCGCCTGGGCACCGACGGCCAGGTGGTTGAAAACCGTGTCGTTGCCCGGCCGATCCCGGATGGTGCCCGGCTCGACAGCACGATAGTCCATGGTCACGTCGCGACCGGCGCCGCCCCGACCTCGGGTGCCGCCCCGACCTCGGGCACCGCCATCGGCGTCAGCGACTCCCAGTCGTCCCCGACCTTCACGTCCACGGTCAGCGGCACGTCCAGCGGAAGCGCCGATTCCATCGTCTCGCGCACGACCGGCGCCAGTCGATCGACCTCGTCGCGAGGGACCTCGAACAGGAGTTCATCGTGCACCTGGAGGAGGAGACGGGCGGCGAATCCGCCGTCGCGCAGCCGCTCGACGACGCGGACCATCGCAATCTTGGTGATGTCGGCTGCCGTTCCCTGGATCGGCATGTTGATCGCCATGCGCTCCCCTGCCCCGCGCAGGGCCGCGTTGGCGGCGTGCAGCTCGGGGATCTGCCGCTTTCGGCCAAGGAGGGTCGTGACGAACCCCTTGTCGCGTGCCTGCTCCTTGATATGGAGCATGTAGTAGCTGATTCCGGAGTACGTCGCGAAGTAGGTGTTGATGAACTCCTGGGCCTCGGCACGGGGGATGTTGGCCCGCGTCGAGAGGCCGAAGTCGCTCATCCCGTAGGCGATCCCGAAGTTGACCATCTTGGCCATCGAGCGCTCGCCGAGCGTCACATCGGCCCCGTCCTTCTTGAGGACGCGGGCAGCGGTCTCGCGGTGGATATCGGCACCGCGCGCGAACGCATCCTTGAGGTGCTGGTCGCCGGACACGTGCGCAAGGATGCGCAGCTCGATCTGCGAGTAGTCGGCGGCCATCAGGGTGAGCCCCGGGTCGCCGGCCACGAACGCTCGGCGGATCCGTCGGCCGAGCGGCGTGCGGATGGGGATGTTCTGGAGGTTCGGATCGGACGACGACAGCCGGCCGGTTGCCGCAACCGCCTGGTGGAAGGTCGTGTGGAGGCGGCCGTCGTCGGCGATCAGGGCCGGCAACGCTTCGATGTATGTCGAGCGGAGCTTCGTGTATGTCCGCCATTCGAGGAGCTTGTCGACCATCGGGTGGGCGGTCCGAAGCTCCTCGAGGACCGAGGCGTCCGTCGAGTAGCCGGTCTTGGTTCGCTTGCCCTTCGGGAGTCGGAGCTCCTCGAACAGGATCTCGCCGAGCTGCTTCGGACTGCCGAGGTTGAACTCATGGCCAACATCGGCGTAGATCCCCCGCTCCAGCCGTTCGATCGCGGCGGCGAACTCCGTGTCGAGCAGGGCCAGAGCGGAGCGGTCGAGGGCGACCCCGGTCGCCTCCATGTGGGCGAGGACGGTGATGAGCGGCAGTTCCAGCTCGTGGAAGAGTCGGGCGAGGCCCTCGCGCTCGAGCGCGGCGGCAAGCGGCTCTCGGACGGTGAGCGCTGCGAGCGCCTCGAGGCCGGCCCGTCCCGCGGGCGTCAGCTCGGCGGCCGGCGGCAGGATCAGGTCCACCTGCTCGGCGACGATATCGGCGATGGTCTGGCTGCGCAGGGCGGCATTGAGCAGGTACGCGACGACCTGCGTATCGAAGGCGACGGGGAGATCCGGCGCACCGGGATCCGCGGCGATCCGTTCGACGAGCAGGCCCTTGATCTCGTGCCCGACGAGGGGGACGCCCGAAGCCGCGACCAGCCGCGCCAACCGATCGACGTCGGGCGCGCCCTCGACCGCGACGACCCGCCCGTCCATCCCCGCGACCGCCATCGCGAGGGGCGTCCCGGCGCGCGGCCGAGGATCGTCCTTGAACAGCGCGGCGCCGATCGCGGACTGCCCGCCGATCCACGACGCGAGGCCGTCGAGAGCGTCGCCTCCGTGGACCTCGATGCGGGCGGGATCGGCGATCGCCGCGGCGAGGGCGCTTGGGAGGTCGTCGGCCTCGAGCGGCGCGAGCGGGCCGGGTGGGCCTGACGCACGCTCACCCGCGACCGGGCCGGCGGTGGACGGCGCGACCGAATCGAAATCGAGCGACAGCTGGAGCTCGCGGCCGTCCGGCGGCTGTGGGCGTGCCGCGGCCGCCCCGGCCCGTACCGGGCGTCCCGGGCCCCACCCGGTCGGGCGCTCGGCACCGGCGACGCGCGCGGCCGGGATCGGGTCGCCACCGTCCGCGCCGCGCAGCGCCTCCACGGTCTCCGCCGCCGATTCCCCGCTGATCGGCGGCAGGCGCTCGATGAGCGATCGGAATTCGTACTCGCGGAACAACCGGATCACCGTGTCGCGGTCGTAGTCGCCGAGACGCGCGGCGTCCAGGTCGAGTCGCGCGGGCAGGTCGCGCACGATGGTCGACAGGTCCCGGCCCAGAAACACCTGCTCCCGATGCTCGCGCAGCTTGTCGCGCAGCTTCTCGGGCGTGACGTCGTCGAGGCGGGCGTACAGGGCGTCGAGCGTCTCGTACTCCCGGATCAGCCTGGCGGCGGTCTTCTCCCCCACCCCGGGGACACCCGGGATGTTGTCGGTGGGATCGCCCTTGAGCGCCTTGTAGTCGATCATCTGGTTCGGCCGCAGCCCGAACCGCTCCTCGATCCGGGCCGGGTCATAGATGATCGTGTTCTCGACCCCCGAGCGGGTCGTCATCAGGCGCGTCCGGTCGCTGACGATCTGGAGCATATCCAGGTCGCCCGTCACGATCGTGGTGTCGAGGCCGAGTTGCGCGGCCTCGACGACAAGCGTGCCGATGAGGTCGTCCGCCTCGTACCCGGCGAGTTCGAAGACGGGGATGCGCAGCGCCTTCACGACCTCGCGGACCTTGGGAAACTGATCGCGCAGGTCGTCCGGCATCCGCTGCCGGGTCGCCTTGTAGTCCGCGTACTGCTCGTGGCGGAACGTGGGCCCCTGGAGGTCGAAAGCGACCACCAGGTAGTCGGGACGCAGGTCCTGGATCCCACGAAGCACGATGCTGCAGAAGCCGAATACGGCGTTGACCAGCTCACCGTGCGATGTGGTGAGCGGCGGAAGCGCGAAGTATCCGCGGTAGATGAGCCCGTTGCCGTCGAGCAGCATCAGGCGTTCCATCGGCAGGCCTCGGGACGGGTCGGACGGGTCCGGGTGGATCGCGATCAGTGTACCCGGACGGTCCGGGCGGACGGGAGCGCCTCGCTCGACGGGAGCGCCTCGGCCGATCGGCGTCAGGCGCGGCGTCAGACCAGGCGGCCGGCGATCCTGCGCAGCGCGAACAGGGCGAGCCCCACGGCAAGGAAGACCGCCGACACGACGAGCAGCGGCGACCGCACCCCCGTCTGGGTCAGTCGGCCGTAGCTCTGCACGGCGAGATCGGACCCGTCGGACGCCACGGGCACGGGCGCACCGCCCGGCGCCTCCGCCGATTCAGGCGAGTCGGTCACGAACGCGGACGATCCGACGGGGACGATCGTCGCCCCGGTGCCCAGGGCATCAGGTAGGGACCCACGGACCGCCTTGGTGCTGGAGGGTCCTGCGTCCTGCACGGGCGCCGGCGTGACGTCGCGCTCGATCGAACCTCCAGATTGACTGCCGAAGTAGTTGTCTCCGGTCTCCGATGAGGCCGGGCTTGCGCCTGCCGCCGCGCCACCGAGGATGCCGGACGCCGATGCAAAGACGATTCCGGCGACGCCGAGCGAGGTGATCGTGGCAGCCAGCGGCCGGCCCACGAACCCGCGTGGCCCGGCCAGTCCGAGGAGCATCCGTCGGAGCGACGGGCGACGGAGTCGTGCAGCATCC
>JANNUK010000371.1:0-14426 GCA_031395155.1 Chloroflexota bacterium
GTGCCGGCCGTGGCCGAGACGGCCGTTGTCGGCTCCGCGATCATCGGCGCGGTCGGCATCGGTGCCTTCGACGACCTGCGGCGGGCCATCGGCGCGATGAGCAGGATCGCCAGGACCGTCGAGCCGCGCGCCGAGCTCGCAGAGATCTACGACCGAACGTTCCGCGCATACACGGCGCTCCACCCAGCTGCGGCGCCGGTCCTCCGGCCCCTGATTGCCGCCGCCAACCCTCAGCTCCCCGGAGGCCCTCCCGCATGACACCGTCTCTCGCCTTGCCCGCACGTCGCCTGGTCGCAACCGCCCTCGTCCTGGCCATCGTCGCCGCCGCGTGCGGCACGACCCCGACCCCTCCGCCCGCGGGCTCGTCCCCGACGGCCCCCGTCCCGTCCGTCGGACCAAGCGGGACGCTGACCGTCGCGCTCTCGGCCGACGCCGAGTCGATGGACCCGCACCGCGTCTACCAGAAGGCCGGGATCTCGATCATGGAGGCCCTGTTCGACACGCTCATCGCCATCGACCGCGCAGATCGTTCCGTGTTCCTGCCGGGCCTCGCGGAGAGCTGGACCACGGCACCCGACCGGATCGAGCTGGCCCTTCGATCGGGTGTCACCTTCTCCAACGGCGAGCCGTTTGACGCGACCGCCGCGCGATTCTCGATCCTGCGTGTCATGGACGTCGATCCGGCGACGGGCGCGCCGATCACCGACGACGCCCTCAAGCTCAACTCCGACTACAGCCGCTCGTACGGTGCCGTGGCGTCCGTCGAGGCCGTCGACGCGCTGACCGTTCGAATCAACCTCAGTCGCTGGGATGCGGGGCTCATCCCCGCCCTCGCGACCCTGGCGATGCTGCCTCCGAAGCACGCGGCCCAGGTTGGCAACGACGGCCTCAAGACGCAGCCCATCGGGACCGGCCCGTACGTGCTCGAAGAGTGGGTCCCCGACGACCACGCGACGCTCGTCCTCAACCCGGACCAGTGGGCGCGGCCACGTGGCGCGGCGCTCGTCGAGCGCGTCAACTTCCGGCCCATCCCCGACGTGACGACGCGGATCAGCGAGCTCACCACCGGTGGCGTGCAGATCGCCCAGGACATCCCGGTCGACCAGGCGGCAGCAGTCGAGACCGGGGGCGCGACCATCGTGGCCTTCGACGACGCCCGTCACACCGAGATCTGGCTGACGGCCGACAAGGCCGGCCAGCTCGCGACCTCGGGCAACGCAACGCCGGCGCAGCTCCAGGCGATCGAAGCGCTCTCCAAGGTCGAGGTCCGGACGGCGCTCAACATGGCGGTCGATCGGAACGCCTACGTCGATGCCCTGTTCAAGGGGTTCGCCACCCCGATGACGCAGGGCTTCGTGCCCGGTGACGTCGCGTACCTGCCGGCCATCCAGCCCTGGCCGTTCGACCCCGATCGGGCCCGCCAGATGCTGGCCGATGCCGGCTACCCGGACGGCTTCGAGGCCGAGATCGACATGTGCACCTGCGATGCCGCGATCGCCGACCTCATCACCGCGGTGCAGGCGGACCTGGCACGAATCGGCGTCCGGACGACCATCCGCGAAGCCGAGATCGGTGCCTTCAACGGGGCCTGGGCGACGGGCGCGACGAACCCGATGCGCGCGTCACGCCTGTCGTTCCTCGACCCGAATATCTACGGCCAGTTCTGGCTCAAGGGTGGCGGCCTGCTGTCGCGGTTCAGCGATCCGGAGATGGACATGTTCGTCGACGAGCAGGCGGCCCAGATGGACCCCGCTCGCCGGCTCGAGGTGCTGCACAAGATCGCGGCCCTGACCCACGACCTCGCCCCGGCGATCTACCTCGTCGGGTTCCAGAGCGTGTACGGGGTGGCCGCGACCGGAGTCAGCGGCTGGCAGCCGCACATCCTGGGGCACATCTCGGTCCTCGACACGGTCGTCGGCGGCTGACGGTCCGGCGATGGACCGCGGCCAGGCTGGGCGGCCGAGCCAGGCGGCCGGGCGCACCGCTCGAGCCGAGCGCCGCCCGTGATGGCTGAGCAGCGAGGCGTCGCCGGCTTCATCGTTCGCCGCCTCGCCTACCAGGTCGTCGTCCTCGTCGGCGTCGCCTTCCTCGTCCACGTCCTGATCCTCCTGTCCGCCGATCCGGCGCGGGCGCTGCTCCCGCCGACGACCCCGCCGGAGGCGGTCGAGGCCTTCCGGCGGGCGCAGGGCTGGGACCGGCCGCTGCCGGTCCAGTTCGCGGCGTTCCTGGCGCGCGCCGTGCAGGGCGACTTTGGGACCTCCATCCGGTTCGGACAGCCGGCGCTCCTGGTCGTCCTCGAGCGCGTGCCGGCCACGCTCGCGCTGGGCCTGACCGGACTGGCCGTCGCGCTGGCGATTGCGTTTCCCCTGGGAGCCCTGGCCGCGCTCAGGCGCGGTTCGTGGGTGGACGGGGCGGTCCGCGGGTTCGCGGTGCTCGGTGCCTCCGTCCCCGGGTTCGTCCTTGGACAGGTGCTCATCCTCATCGTCGCCGTCGGGCTTCGGGCGCTGCCGGTGTCCGGTGGCGGTTCGGTCGGCCACCTGGTCCTGCCGGGGGTCGTGGTCGGCGTGGCGTCCACGCCGGGGCTTATCCGGATCCTGCGGGCGAGCCTCCTCGAGGTCTACGGCCGCGACTACATCCGGACGGCGTTCGCCAAGGGCCTGTCCGCGCGTTCCGTCCTGCTGCGCCACGCCCTGCGCAATGCCGCGATCCCGGTGGTCACGTTCCTCGCCTTCGACATCGCGGCGTTGCTGTCGGGAGTCGTCATCGTGGAGCGCGTGTTCGCCTACCCCGGGATGGGGTTGCTCGCGGTGCAGGCGATCTCGGGCCGCGACCTGCCGGTGATCCAGGCGTTCGTGTTCGTCGCGGCCCTCACGATCGTGACGACAAACCTGCTGCTGGACGTCGCGTACACCCGGCTCGACCCGCGCATCCGGGGCAGGCGATGATCGCGACGATCGGCCGGCATCGCGCGGGCATGTTCGGGGTGCTGCTGATGGTCGTCGTCGCGGCGGTGGCGGTCCTGGCTCCCGTGCTGGCACCCGAGGGCCCCGAGGCAGGTGTTCTCCGCGATCGTCTGCTGCCGCCGGTCTTCGCGGGTGGGTCCTGGGATCATCCGCTGGGCACGGACCGGGCCGGTCGCGACCTCCTCGTCCGGATCGTGTGGGGGTCCAGGACCACGCTCCTGATCGCGATCGCGGCGACGGTCGTCGGTGGCCTCGTCGGCGTGGTCGCGGGAACGCTCGCCGGTTGGTACGGGCGCTGGGTCGATCTCGTCCTGGGGCGCGTGGCCGACATCCAGCAGGCGATCCCGTTCGTCATCCTCGCCATGGCCATCGTCGCCGTCGTCGGCCCGTCGCTCGTCAACCTGATCCTTGTCCTCGGCCTCGCCTCGTGGCTGTTCACGTACCGGGTGGTCCGGGCCGAGACGCTCACGGCGCACGAGCGTCCGTACGTCGAGGCCGCCCGGGCCCTGGGGATCGGGGATCGGCGGATCCTGTGGCGACAGGTCCTGCCGAACGTCCTGCCCTCGATCGTCGTGGTCCTGACCCTGTTCGTCCCGCAGACGATCCTCTTCTCGGCCGGCCTGTCGTTCCTGGGCCTCGGCGTGCCACCACCCACCCCCGAGTGGGGCAGGATGATCGCGGACGGCGCGGACTACCTGCGCACGGAGTGGTGGCTGACGCTCATGCCTTCGCTGGCCCTGGTCATGACGGTTCTCGGGATCACGCTGGTCGGCGACTGGGTGCGCGACCTGGGGGACCCGTCGCTGCGGGTGCTGCGCTCCGCTGCGGCGTCGGCCGACGAGATGGACCGAACCGATGCTTGACGGCGTCCGGCCCGGCGACCGCCGGAGCTGGTGGCTCCGCGAGGCGCTCACCTCCGAGGACCCGTCTCTGGCCGCCGAGGTCGCGGCGCCGCAACTCCGCGGCTCGACCAGGGCAGACGTGGCGATCCTCGGCGGCGGATACACGGGCCTGTGGACGGCGATCCGACTGACGGAGCTCCTCCCGGGAGCGCGGATCGTCCTGCTCGAGGCCGACATCTGCGGTGGCGGCCCGTCGGGGCGGAACGGCGGCTTTGTCACCTCGTGGTGGGACGAGCTGCCGGCGCTCGTCGATCGCTACGGCGAGTCGGATGCGCTCGCGGTCGCGCGCGAGATGTCGGCCGCGGTCGACGAGGTCGGGGCATGGTGCGCGGCCAATAGCGTGGATGCGTGGTACGTCAAGGCGGGTGCGCTCCAGGCGAGCGCCGCGCCGGCCCAGGACGGCGGATGGGATCGCGCGGTCGCGGCGGCCGGCCGCCTGGGGGTGGCGGACGAGTACGTCGCGTTGACCCCCGACGAAGTCCGGGCGCGATGCGTCTCCCCAGTATTGCGCGGCGGGGTCTTCATGCGCCAGGGCGCAACGGTCCAGCCGGCGCGGTTGGCGCGGGGCCTCCGCCGCGTCGCGCTGGAGCGGGGCGTGGTGATCCACGAGGGGACGCGGGCTCTCCCCGTCGACCTGGCGCGGACCTCCATCGCCGGTGCCGCCGAGCAACGTGGTCCGCTGACGATCCGCACCGACGGGGGCGAGCTGGCAGCCGACCAGGTCATCGTCGCCCTCAACGCCTGGGCCGCCGGCTGGCCACACCTCGGTCGGCGCCTGGTCACATGGTCGAGCTACATGGTCATCACCGAGCCGATGCCCGATCGACTCGCCGACATTGGCTGGACCGGCGGCGAGGGCGTCAGCGACGCCCGGTTCACGCTGCACTACCTGCGGACGACGCCGGACGGGCGGATCGCGATCGGCGGCGGCGGCGGTCGGGCCGGGTACGGCGGCCGGATCGGCAGGGCATTCACCCACGATCTCGGGTCCGTCGAGCGCACGGTCGCCGGGCTCAGGCGCCTCTTTCCATCGATGGCCGACGTCCGGATCGAGGACGCCTGGGGTGGCCCGATCGACATCGCCGCCGACCACCTTCCCTTCGTCGGATCACTCGGCCCGCGGGGCGCTCGGGCGCGCGTGCACTACGGCCACGGCTATTCGGGGAACGGCGTAGGACCGTCGGTGGTCGTTGGCCGGATCCTGGCGGCGCTTGCCGCCCGCGGCCTCGGCAGCGCGGACGATCCCGCAGCCGATTCGCCGCTCGTCGGAACGCGACCGCGGGCATTCCCCCCGGAGCCGTTCCGGAGCGTCGGCGCGCGTGTCATCCGCGAGGCGATCGTCCGTCGCGAGCTGGCCGAGGAGGAGGGTCGCCGGCCGGGATCGATTGTCGGCGCGATCAGCCGCCTGCCGCGGAGGCTCGGCTATCACCTCGGACCCGAATAGACGCATCGTGCGGGCCGGACCGGGCCAGAAGGGCCGAAATCGGTTAGAATGAGGGGCCCCGCTGAGCCCAATCGCGGGGATTTCTTCCAGGAGCGTGCCCGTGAATGGTCGACCGTCCCTTCAGCAGAGTCGCCCGTCCGCGTCGGAGGACGGCAGCGAACCCCTGAAGCACGTCATCGACGTCTACCGGCACCGAGACCAGACGATCACGTGCGTCTGCGGCTGGCACGGCAGCTGCGCTGCAGGCGAGCGCGGCGGGTCCGATTGGACCGCCCATCTCGCGGAGTTCCGAACGAAAAAGCGCTGATCCGGCGCCTCTGAGCGCGCCGGCGCGCGTGCTAGCATCGCGGCCCGTGCAGGCCATCCCGTCGCTCCCCGCGGAACCGCCGTTCGTCGTGCGGGTGCGCCTCCTGACCCCCCTTTCCGACGGCGGGACTGCCCACGAACCCGACGCTCTCGTCGCCATCGATGCCGAAGGCCGGATCGCCTGGGTTGGAGCCGTCGACGATCACCCCGACGCCGACGCCAGCGCGGCCGCCATCGATCTTCGACCGCTCGTGGTCATGCCCGGGCTGGTCGACCTCCACGTCCACCTGCCGCAGCTGCCCAACGCCGGGGTGGGAGCCGGTCTCGATGTCCTCACCTGGCTCGAGCGTCACATCTTCCCGCTCGAACAGGCCTGGGAGAACCGCGCCGTCGCTGAACGCCTGGCGCCCGCGGCCTTCCGCGCATTCGCCCACGCCGGGACGACGACGGTTCTTGCGTACGGTGCCGTCTTCGCAGCGAGCATGGACGCCGCGTTCGAGGCCGCGGAGGCGCATGGGATCCGGGCGATCCTCGGCAAGGTGATGATGGACCGGGTGACGTATGACGAGGCGATCGACCCGTCAACGATCCTCGATCGTTCGCTGCGCGAGTCCGCCGACCTTGCCGCGCGCTGGCACGGAGCCGCCGACGGTCGCCTCGGGTACGCCGTCACCCCGCGGTTCGCCGTCTCGTGCACGGCGGACATGCTGCGCGAATCCGCCGCGCTGGCCGCGTCGACGGGCGTATGGTGGCAGACCCACATCTCGGAGGACACCGGCGAGGTCGCGGAGGTCGGTCGCCTGTTCCCGGAGGCCATCGATTACGTCGACGTCTACGACCGGGCGGGCGGGCTCGGCGCGCGGACGGTCCTTGCCCATGGCGTCCACCTCAACGAGCGCGAGGTCGCCCGCCTGGCCGAGACCGGGACGCGCCTCGCCCACTGCCCCGAATCGAACCTGTTCCTCGCGTCGGGCGTCATGCCCTTGGCACGCTACGTCGAGGCCGGCGTCGTCATCGGGCTGGGGTCCGACGTGGCCGGCGGACCGGACCTGTCGATCTTCTCGGCGATGCGCGTCGGCGCCTACGTCCAGAACGCGCTGCGGGTCGTCGGCGGCGAGACACGGGCATCGCTGGGGCCGCTCGACTGGCTCCGGATGGGAACACTCGATGGGGCGCGGGCGCTCGGACTGGACGACGTCATCGGCTCGATCGAGGCCGGCAAGGAGGCCGACCTGATCCTCGTGGACCCGTCGTTCATCGCGCCCATTCCCGGCGTGACCGACGATGACCCGGCCGACCTGATGAGCCGCCTCATCTTCCGCTCGCACCCCGACATGGTCCGCGCCGCCTGGGTCCGCGGCCGACTCCTGGACGGGCCGGCGACGATCGCCGTCGTTTGATCTCTGTGCCCCGCGCCCGGGATCGACGGCGGTCCTGCTGAGCGGCGGTCCTGCTGAGCGGCATATCGTTGGGAGCGATGGTCCGGCTCGGTCGCAGGAAGTTCCGTCGTTTCGGCCGGCGACTCGTCGTGGCCCTGCTCGCGGCCGCCGCGCTGACCTCAGGCGCGACCCCGGTCGGGGCGGAGTGCCAGGGACCGGTCCCTTCGTTTCGCGACGTCGCGCCGACCGCTCAGCGAGTCCTGATCGGTGATGTCGTCGCGGTGCAGACAGGCGGGCTGACCGAGCCGGACGGCAGTGGCCACTCGAGCCGCTTCACACTCCGGGTTCGCTACGTCCCGCGCGGCACAGCCCCGGCGGTCATGGAGATCTCGGACCTGCCGACGCAGCCGTGCGCTGGCGTGATGGTCGCCCGAGTCCGCGACCGGATCGCGCTCGCGCTCGACGGGACCGACTACACGCCGCCGATCCCGGTCAACACGATCGCCTGGATTCGCGGCTCACCGCCGTTCAACGACCCGATGTTCGAGACGATCACGGTCGCGGAGGTGTACGCGCTCCTCGGCCTTGCGCCTCCGCCGACCTCCACGGTTCCCACAATCGCCGGCCCCGCGACACCTCGAGGCGATGCCCAGCTGCCGATCGTCGTCGCGATGTTCGGACTCGTCGCGCTGTCGATCGGCTGGCGACGGTTCGCGTCCCATTCCTCGCAGCCCACTCGGAGGCGGCTCAGAGCGCGATGAGCGCGCCACCGCCCGGGTCGGTTCCTTCTTCAAGCAACTTCAGCGCTCGGCGTCCGTCTACAGGGAACATTGCCAGGAGGCCCTGGCCGGCCGCATGCATCGCGCGTCGGTTGGTGCGGGTATCGCCGATAAGCAGGATCACGCGGTCGGTTCCGTCATCGCGAGCCTTCAGGGCGATCCGTCGTTCGAGCGTCTGGACATCCACGATTTGCGTCTCCGCCTCGACCATGATCGCTGGCCCAGCCCCCGTGATGACTGCGTCCCACGCGCGCTGATCGCCGGGTCGATTGAGCGGCACCTCCGTTCGCCATCGAAGGGATGGATGGAGGCGTGCCCGAAGACGCTCAAGGAGGCGCAGGTGTGCGCGGTCGCGGACTGGCGGGCCACCGGGGTAAGCCCTCACGACGATGTCGAGGCCGACCGCCGACCCGAGTCGGGCGAGATCCCGAACGCTCGCGTTCGGTGCGGCCGCGCGCTCGATCCGGCTGACGAAGTTCCTCGACCGCCCGACCGCCTGACCCACGAGCGTCTGGCTTGTCCCGTTCGCAAGCCTGGTGCGCCGGATCTCCTCGCCGACGTCAGCGAGGGCCCGGCGGGCCACCCTGGTTCCGCGGTCCGTCCGTCGCTGCACGGTGGCCATCGGCTCATAGTGGTCCCTGTCCATTACCTGCCGGTTTGCGAACGGCTCCCGCCGGGATGCACGCCTGGGTGTGCAACCGTGACCGATCCGGCGTGATAGAGCGGCCGCTGCCCGTGTCTCCGCTGCCGAGCGGACGCAATGTGCGCACGGGCCGTGCGCGGTCACGGCGGGTCGGCGCCCGCGCATGCGCATCCAGGTCCGACGGAAGAGGGGGTGCGACACGGGTGAGGCGTCGACGGAGGCCCGGGACTGCCATGATGGTCGGGGTTGCACCTCTGGCATTGCATCCGCCCGGCGGGTGCGGCCGCGAGATGGCGCACGCGCCCCGAACGTCAGCCCCGCACGTCAGGAGAACGAACGCTGGACGAGACATTCGACCTCGTGATCGAGGGCGGCACGATCGTGGATGGGACCGGCACCGGGGGGCGACCCGGGACGGTCGCGATCGCTGGCGATCGGCTGCGAATCCTGCCACCGGCGTCGCCGGAGCGAGCCGGTGGGCCTCGCCTCGCCGGGCCCGGCGCCGGAACGTGGATCGATGCAACCGGCATGGCCGTCGCGCCGGGATTCATCGACCTGCACAGCCACGGCGGCCTCATGATCCTCGCCGAGCCGCGGCACGAACCGAAGGTTCGGCAGGGGATCACCACCGAGGTGATCGGGGTCGACGGCAACAGTTACGCCCCGTTCGCGCGGCGCGAGGACCTCGAGGCGTTCGTCGAGCTGAACAGCGGCCTCGACGGTCGACCGGACATCGCCTACGACTGGGACACGGTGGCCGCCTACCTCGCCCGGTTCGATGGCACCGTCGCGATCAACATCGCGTTCCTGATCGGCAATTCCGCGCTCCGCGTCGGCCAGATCGGGTGGGAAACGGATCCGGCAACGGACGAGGATGTCGCGAGCATGCGCAGCCGGCTGCGCGAGGGGATGGAGGAGGGCGCCTTCGGGCTATCGTCTGGGCTGGACTACCCGCCCGGCTCCTACGCCACGACCGACGAACTCGTCGCGCTCATGGAGGAGGCCGGCCGCCTCGGCGGGATCTATCACACCCACGTTCGGTATGACCTAGGCGACCGGTTCCTCGACCCGTTCCGCGAGGCGATCGAGATCGGGCGCCGCTCTGGGGCCCCCGCCCACCTCACCCACTACTACCACCGCCAGACGTTCCCCGGCACGCCGGACCAGATGCTCGAACTCGTTGAGGAAGCGCGCGCAACGGGACAGGACGTCACGTTCGATGCCTATCCGGCCGAATGGGCGAGCACCCGACTGCTGATCATGATCCCGCCGTGGGCCCAATCGGGCGGACCGAAGGCGACGAAGGAGCGGCTCGCCGACCCCCAGGTCCGCTCGGTCATCCGTCGCGAACTGCTCGACCGAGGCGTGCACTACGCGGGCGCCGGTGGCCTGGCCGCGGTTCGTCTGGGGTACTTCGCCCGACCGGAGAACCTCCAGTGGGAGGGCCGCACGATCGGCGAGGTGGTGGCCGAGACCGGCACGGACTGGATCGATGTCGTCTGCGACCTGCTTGTCGCCGAGGACCTGCGGGTCAACCATGTCACGCCGGGCCCCCACACCGACGGGATCCGACGCTTCCTGAGCCACCCGGTCGGGAAGGTCGGGATGGTCGGGACGGACGCGACGCTCATCGGGGCGAAGCCGTCACCGAGGACCTACGGCAGCTTTCCGCGGATCCTCGGTCAGTTCGTGCGCGACGAGGCACTCCTGTCGCTCGAAGAGGCGGTTCGTCGGATGACGTCTGCGCCGGCGGCCCGACTGGGACTCAGGGATCGCGGCGTCCTTCGTGATGGGGCGATCGCGGACGTCGTGGTGTTCGACCCGGCGACGATCCGCTCAAACGCAACGTACGACGACCCGTGCCGCTTCCCGGACGGGATCGAGCATGTGATCGTCAACGGAGTGTCGGTGGTCTCGGGCGGGGAGCACACGGGTGCCACCCCGGGCCGATCGCTGCGCCGCGGTCGCGACTGACGCTCCGGGCGGCCGAACGCCTTCGTTCAGGCGCCGAAGGCACCGGTTTCCATGGAGCCGCCGAGGTCGGGATGTGCGGGCGCTCGACGCCGGTCCGCGTCGAGGCGTTCCTGGGCGGTGTTCAGGGCGTCGTCGATGGACCGCCCTGCGTTCGCGTCGGCCCAGCCGATGGCCAGGCGCAGCGTCACCGCGCCGGCTGCGAGCCAACCGTCGCAGGCCGTCCGCACGCGCTCGATGTAGTTGATCGCACGGATCTCGTCGGTCTCGGTGAGCAGCACGCCATATCGGCCCGGTTCGAGGATGGCGACGTGGTCGGCGGCGCGCGCGCTCTTGCGCAACGTCTCGCTGATCATCGGCAGGAGGCGCTCGGCCGCGTCATCGCCGAACCGCTCGACAAGACGTTCGAGGCCCTCGACCTCGACCAGGATGATGCTCGCGGGACGACGGTAACGGGCGATCCGCGCCATCTCGTCGGCGAGCGTGCGCGACCAGAGCCGTGGTGTATCGAGGCCGGTCCCCGGATCCACGAGGATCCCGGCCAGCGGAGTCCCGTCATCATCGGGTTCTGGCGCGACATCGCTGCCACGCGACGTGTGGGCGCGCGGGATGCTGTCTGCGGCCGTGCCCCCATGCGGCGCCGCGACGACCGATGCTGCCTGCGGCCCGGTGACCGCTGTCGCCGTGGGCATGGCCGGGCGTACGTGGTCGACGGCGCTCGGAGCCACCGTGATCGGGGCCGAATCGTCGATCGCTCGGCGGCGGCCGCGAAGCCAGGCGGCGAGGATGACCAGCACGATCAGGACAAAGTTCGCGGCAAGCGCGATCAGCAGGACCGTGAGGAGCGTTTCTTGGGTCGGCACGAGCCGCACTACCTCTTGAGATTCGTCCCGTCGTACACGGGAGGTCGAATCTATCGAGCCACGCTCTCTCCCGCGATGGTACGAAGGTCACGGGGACGTTCGTCGGGTGCCGGCTCGCACCGCGGTCCGACGTTCCATCGCGATGGATCGGCGTCACGTTGATGCTATCGTCTCGGTCCAGGAGGGATGCCGATCGCATGACGCCGCGCCCCGAGTCCAGCCATGCTCCGACGACGGCCGTCCCGACGCGACCCGTGCCCGATGCCCTCGTGGTGACGCCCGGACATACCGTTCCCGGGCGAGCCCGAACGGGCGCTCCGCTGCGGCGAGAGGGTCCTGCCAAGCTGACGGGTGAAGCTCGCTACACCGACGATCTCGTCTTCCCGGGAGCGTGGTTCGGTGCCACGATCCGCTCGACCGTGGCCCACGGACGGTTCCGCGAGCTGGAGAAGGACGCGACGTTCGATTGGAGCCAGGTGGTCGTCGTGACGGCGGCCGATATCCCCGGCGACAACGTCGTGGCCTCGATCAAGGCGGATCAGCCGGTCCTCGTGCCGATCGGCGGGGAGATCCAGCATCACGCCGAGCCGCTCGTCCTCGTGGCGGCCATCGACCGGGAGACACTGCGAGCCGCGAAGGCCGCGCTTCGCCCCGTCGTCGACAAGCTTCCTGGTGTCTTCGACCCGCTCGATTCACACCACGTGTTCGCCGAGTACGCGATCGCGAATGGCGACGTCGACGCGGGCTTCGCCGCGGCCGATCTCATCATCGAGGGCGAGTACCGCGTCGGGCACCAGGAGCAGCTGTACATCGAGAACAACGCGATGATCGCCGTCCCGCGGGACGGCGGCGGGGTCACGGTCACCGGGTCGCTCCAGTGCCCGTATTACGTGCACGCGGCTCTCCGCCGTGCCCTCGCCCTGACCGATCGGCAGGCGGTCGTCGTCCAGGCCGAGACCGGGGGCGGGTTCGGCGGCAAGGAGGAGTACCCCTCGATCATCGCCCTCCACGCGGCGCTCCTCGCCCTGAAGGCGGGCCGCCCCGTCCGGATGATCTACGACCGTCACGAGGACATCGCCGCCACCACGAAGCGCCACCCGGCCGTCGTCCGCCACCGGACCGGGGTGATGCGCGACGGCACCCTCGTCGCCCAGGATATCGAGGTGGTCATGGATGGCGGGGCGTATTGCACGCTGACCCCTGGGGTCCTGTCCCGCGGAGCCCTCCACTCCGGTGGACCCTACCGCTGCCCCAACGTCAGGATCGACGCCCGTGCGACGCGCACGAATACCCCACCGAACGGGGCGTTCCGCGGGTTCGGGGCGCCCCAGGTGGAGTTTGCGGCCGAGACCCACCTCAACCGGATTGCCGAAGCGCTGGGGATGTCGCCGCTCGAGATCCGCCGGCGGAACGTGTATCGCGTCGGGGATGAGACGCCCACGGGGCAGATCCTGCGCGAGAGCGTCGCCGGCGAAGAGGTCCTCGAACGTGCCGTCGAAGCCTCCGAGTTCGAGCGGATCCGCGAGCGCACCGCGCGCGCACGGGTTGAGCGCGAGGGTTCCGGCACGGTACCGAAAGGCCGGCTCGTGACCGGGTCGGCACGCACGGCGTCGGGGATCGGTCTGGCCCTCGCCTGGCACGGCGCCGGCTTCACCGGGTCCGGCGAGGTCAAGCTGGCGTCCGTGGCCTCGGTGCAGCTGACCGGCGACGGACGGATCGAGATCCTCATCGCGTCGACCGAGATGGGCCAGGGGACCAAGACGATCTTCCCCCAGATGGTGTCCGCGGAGCTCGGCGTCGACATCGACGACGTCGAGATCGTCGATCCCGACACGTCGATCGTGCCCGATTCGGGGCCGACCGTCGCCTCTCGAACGGCGATGGTCGTCGGCGGGCTGTGCATCAAGGCGGCGCGGCGCCTCCGGGCGGCCGTCGAGGAGCGCCATCCGGGGAAGACCTTCGCCGAGGCCTACCAGGAGGATGCCCGTGCGAACGGCGCCACCCGGATCGACCAGCAGTTCGAGCCGTATCCCGGGATCGAGTTCGACGACGCCACCTACCGCGGCGACGCCTACCCGGCCTTCGGCTGGGCCGCCTGCGTCGCCGAGGTCGACGTGGACCTCGATACGGGCGAGGTCACGGTCCGCGACGTGGTCGCCGTCGACGACATCGGCAAGGTCATTCACCCCGTTCTCGCCGAAGGCCAGGTCGAAGGCGGGACGCTCCAGGCGGTGGGCTACGCCACGATCGAGGAGATCAAGGTCCAGGATGGCCGCTACCTGAACGATCGGCTCGCGACGTACCTCATCCCGACCTCGCTCGATGCGCCGCGGATCACGACGATCCTCGTGGAGGCGCCGTTCAGCGGGGCCCCGCACGGCGCCAAGGGTGTCGGCGAACTGCCGATGGACGTCGGCGCGCCGGCGGTCGTGGCGGCCATTCACGACGCCGTCGGTGTCTGGATCCGGGACTTGCCGGCGACGCCCGAGCGCATCCTGGCGGCGATCTACGGCGAACAGCGGCGCGAGGCTGTCTCGTGACAGCGGTCCGGTTCCTCGTCAACGGGGCCCCGGTCGAAGTCGACGTGCCCGGGATGCGGCGGCTGATTGACGTCCTTCGCGAAGACCTCGGGCTGACCGGCGCGAAGGAGGGCTGCGGGGAAGGCGAATGCGGAGCGTGCACGGTCATCCTGGATGGGGAGGTCGTCGATTCCTGCCTCGTGCCGATCTGTCAGGTCGAGGGGCGGATCGTTCGGACGGTCGAAGGGTTGGCGCGACGCACCGACGATGGGCCGGTCCTGGACGAGCTCCAGCAGGCGTTCCTCGAGGCCGGCGGCGCCCAGTGCGGGATCTGTACGCCCGGGATGCTCATGGCGGCGCGCCAGTACCTCGACGCGGGTGGCGGCCCCGACGACACTGCGATCCGGACGGCCATTGCCGGGAATCTCTGCCGCTGTACGGGGTACACCAAGATCGTGGAGGCGATCGCGCAGGCCGCGAGCGTTCATCCGTGAGCGACGATCGCACCACGATGGGTGAAACGGATGCTCCGGGCTCGGACGACCTGACGGTCGCCTTCACCCCGAAGCAGCTGTTCACGGGGTACTCGATCGTGGCCGGGATCATCCTGCTGGCGACCCGACGCGGGCGGCGATCCGCGAAGCGAGCCGATGCCAC
>JANNUK010000420.1:0-3860 GCA_031395155.1 Chloroflexota bacterium
CCCGGCATGGTCGATGACCGGCGGCTGCGGCAGGGATCGCCTGTCGGCCCGGGTGATGTCGACCGAACAGACATCGTCCGCCGAGGTCGTCGACATCGTCCTCGACCTGCAGCTCTCGACCGATCGACCACCGGCCCTCCACGACGACGACGGCTGGATCGACTTCGGGCCGGCCGGCGGCTCCTACTACTACTCGCGGACGCGGATGGGTGTCTCGGGCCTGCTCACTGTCGGCGATCGCGACCTCCAGGTCGAGGGGATCGCCTGGTTCGACCACCAGTGGGGCGACTTCATCGCCGTGGGCGGCGGCGGCTGGGATTGGTTCGCCGTGAATCTCGACGACGGGACCGACGTGACGGTCTCCGTCGTGCGCGACGTCCTGCAGCGGCCCGTTTTCACCTACGCGACGATCGTCGACGCGGACGGCTCTACCCGACATGTCTCAGGCGATGCGATCACCATGGGCCAGCAGGGATCCTGGACCAGCGAACGGACCGGCGCGATCTACCCGGCCGGTTGGTCGATCTTCATCGCGTCCGAGAATCTCGCGCTCGAGTTGTCGCCGACGGTCGCCGACCAGGAACTCGACACCCGCGCGACGACCGGCGTCGTCTATTGGGAAGGATCGCAGCGGGTCTCCGGAACCCGGGGCGGAGTCCCCATCGGCGGCGTTGGCTACGTGGAGCTGACCGGCTACGCGAATTGAGCCCGTGGGGCTCGTGCCGGCCGGGCGCCGGGGGTCAGGGCAGCGGCTCGGACCCCGGACCCGTTGGGCCGGCGGCGTCCGTGGCCGTCGGCAGATCAACCGGCGGCAACGTCACCCCGGCCACCTCCGCGAGGAGGCGCGACTCGGCGTCGAGCGTCCCCAGCGAGCCGAGCACGGCCAGCATGGACCGGGCCGCCTCGCGATACGCGGGCTCGTTTGCGAGCGAGGCGCCCAGACCGGTGCGGGCGACGCTTCGGGCGTCCGCGTAGAACGTGCGCATGTCGTCGGCGAGGTCGGCGGCGGCGGGCCAGGTACCGAGGCGCGACGTGACGCTCAACGCGGACGTCGCATTGGTCGTGATCGCCCGCAGGGCGGATGCCACGACGGCGGTGTCGATCGGCTCGCTCGCGAGCGCCTGACTGAGCTGGCCGGCAGCGTCGGCGAGGCGGGCGTTGACGAGCGCCGTCTGACCCAGCGATGCGATGGCCGCCCCGGGGATCGCCGACACCGGCACGGTGGGAACGGTCGGGGCCGATGCGAGCGGGGCTGCATCCGTTGGCGCGCTGTTCGGGATGACGTTGGCAGCGACCGGTCGCACGACCATGTCGAGCCGATCCTGAACGTAAAACGCAACCAGGCCACCGCCAACCAGGCTCCCCAGTGCGACGCCGAGGGTCAGGAACAGGCTGGCCCGTCCCAGCTGGATCCCCATCACGAGGCGCGTCCGGCACCCCGGACAGCGGCTCGCCCCGAAGACCAGGGGGCGGGCGCAGGCGGGACAGCTGAAGACGGCCTCGTCGGCCTCGTCGATCGCGGCGGGGGTCAGGCTGGCCGGGGTCAGGCCGGCTGCTCCACGACGCGCCTTGCCGCGCAGTACGTTGATCGTCATCGAATCCTCGAGCCTGCTCGCGCATCGCCGGGCTGCAGGGGTGTCGCTCGCCGAGCGTTGCCGTCAGTCTCGACCCGGCGACGGTACGTCGCACCTGCACGATGGTCCCGGTCACCCCGGTAAAACGGCCAGCGCAAAGGGGCCAATCGTCCCTTCCGTGAGGGACCTACGGCCCTCCGCCGGGATTCGTGAGCCGTGCGACCATCCGCTCGACGTCCCGCAACAGCGGGTGCTCTTCGAGGAGGCACCGCAATGCCACGCTTCACCCAGGCCGCCGTCCTTGCCATGTCCGTCGCGCTGATCGCGGCGGCCTGCGCGCCGGCCACCCAGCCGAGCTGGACATACTCCCCGGGGACAACCCCGGCGCCCGGCGCCAGTCAACCAACCGCCGGGGGAGGCGAGGTTCTCGGGTCTCTCGACATCGTCAGCATCGATCTGGCATTCGCCCCGAGCAAGGTGGAGGTCGACAAGCCCGGCCGCTACGAGGTGAAGCTCAAGAACGACGGGCAGATCCTGCACGACATCACGTTTCCCGGCGGCGAGACCGCCAAGGCCGAGGGCGGCCAGAGCGCCAGCATCGTGGTCGACGTCCCGGCGGACGGGCTCACCTTCATCTGCTCAGTCCCGGGCCACTCCGATGCCGGCATGACCGGATCGGTCACCGTCAAGGGCAGCGCGGTCGCCAACCCCGACGATCATGGCGGCCCGGCCGCCACCGGGGACGTCGAGGCCGATCCGAACGCCCCGGCGTACGCGCTGTATGACGCACTGGCGCCGAAGGTCCTCGAGGGCACCGTCCACGACATCGATCTCTACATCCAGGAGAAGCTGATGACCGTGGCGAAGGGCTTCGTTCAGAAGGTCTGGACGTTCGGGACCACGCCGACGAACGGGACCGTTCCCGGGCCGGTCATCCGCGTCAAGCAGGGCGACACGATCCGGATCCACCTGAAGAACCCGGCCACGAGCGAACTCCCGCATTCGATCGATTTCCATGCCAGCCAGGTCGCCTGGAACGACGAGATGACCTCGATCAACCCCGGTGAGGAAAAGCTCTACGAGTGGAAGGCCGACTACGCCGGCGTGTGGATGTACCACTGCGGAACGAGCCCGGCGCTGCACCACATCGCGAACGGCATGTTCGGGATGGTCATCGTGGAGCCCATCGGCGGATTCGAGCCCGTGGACACGGAGATCGCGCTCGTCCAGAGCGAGTGGTATCTCGGGCCGCAGGGCGACATCACCTCGCTGGCGAAGGCGTCGGCCGGCGCACCGTCACCCGACTTCGTCGTCTTCAACGGTGTCGCCAACCAGTACCTCGACAATCCGATCGAGGTGGCGACCGGTGGCCGCGTGCGGATCTTCGTGCTCGACACCGGACCCAGCATCGACAGCTCGTTCCACATCGTCGGGACCATCTTCGACACGGTCATCAAGGAAGGCATCCAGTTGACGCCGAGCAACCCGGGTCACTACGGCTCCCAGGCCGTGGACCTTTCGCCGGCGCAGGGCGCCATCATCGAGTTGACGATGCCCGAGGATGGCCTCTACCCGATCGTGACTCACGCCTTCAACTTCGTCGGTCGCGGCGCGCTCGGGCTGCTCAAGGCCGGCGACGGCGACCCGCTGAACTGACCACCCGCCCGGGAGGGCCTTCGGGCTCCCCCGGCCATGATGCCCGCCGGTCCCTCGAACGGCGGGCATCGCCCCGTGTCGCGAGGTCGCCGAGCCGCGCCCTCGCCGGGAGGGCTGGATGGCCGGTTGCGTGGGGCGGATCGGCCCCGACGCCTGTGCGGCCGGTCAGATCTCTGGGCGCGGCGGCACGGGCTCGTTCGCGAGGCCGGAGACCACCTCGACGTTCGCTACGGCCAGGAGGATTGCCGGTGCAGCGACCACCTTCCACGACCGGCTGCCGCCCCCGAGCACGATCCGCTCCCGGTCGAAGACGCGCGCATCGGCCCAGATCGGCAACCCGGCGGGAAGCCCGAACACCGTGACCCCGCCGAGTTCCATCCCGGTGATGGCCCGGGTAGCCTCGGCCGGCGCGAACGACGCCTTGCGCGTCCCGAGCCGGTCGCGAACGGTCCGATTGACGTCGAGGCGGTTCGGAGCGAGGA
The DNA here is from genome assembly GCA_031395155.1 of Chloroflexota bacterium. Taxonomy (GTDB): domain Bacteria; phylum Chloroflexota; class Limnocylindria; order Limnocylindrales; family CSP1-4; genus CAKKPP01. The sequence continues at coordinate 3,713 of JANNUK010000420.1, forward strand.
CCACGCAGGCCGCGAATCGCGGCGGGTCGGCCTTGCCGACGACGACGATCGTGTTGGCCGAGTCCTCGGGGGCGAATCCGTACGCGGCGCAAAAGGCGGCGGTGTCGGCCAGCGCCGGGTCGCATGGGAACAGTTCGTAGGGAACGCC
>JANNUK010000426.1:0-2198 GCA_031395155.1 Chloroflexota bacterium
CGCAGGATCCCGGCCAGGATCATCATCCCGGCCAGCAGGAAGATGACGTTGAAGTCGATCGCGGCAAACGCGTCGTGCTGGTCGATGATCCCGAGCACGATCATTGCCAGTCCGCCCAGCAGGGCGGCCGCCGTCTTCTCCAGCCGCTCGCTGGCGATCAGGCCGTATGTGACCAGGAAGATCGTCGCGGCAAGGGGGACGTCCACGATCGGCTAACCTCGGGTGGAGGTGGTGGTGAGCTCGTCGGCGGCGACGCGTTCGGGAGCGCGCCGCTCGACGCGACGGCTCACATCAGGTAGCGAACCCAGAGATAGACGCTCGCAATCACGAGCGACTCGAGGACCACGACGGAACCGTACTTGAGGAACTGTCGGAACCCGATGGGATGCCCCGCTCGCGCAGCGAGGTTGACGACGATGACGTTCGCAGAAGCCCCGATGATCGTCGCGTTGCCGCCCAGGTCCGCCCCGAGGGCCAATGCCCACCACAACGGCTGAATGGCCAGGCCCTCCTCGGCCAGCTGTTTGACGACCGGGATCATCGTTGCCGTGTAGGGGATGTTGTCGACGATCCCGGAGGCGATGCCGGACAACCAGAGCAGGCCAAGCGTGGTGATGGTCTGGTCACCGCCGGTGGCCGCGAACAGGCCGTCGGCGAGCGACGCGATGATGCCGACATCGACGATCCCCTCGACGAGCATGAACAGCCCGACGAAGAAGAACAGCGTCGGCCACTCGATCTCGTGGAAGACCGTCTCGGGATCCGCTCGAGAGAGGATCATCAGGACGGTTGCGCCGAGGAGCGCGATCGTCGCGGGCTCGAATCCGAGCGCACCGTGAACGAGAAACCCCACCAGGGTCAGGCCGATGACGACGAGGCTCATCCGAAGCAGGGCCGGATCGGCGATCACCTCGCTCTCATCGAGCGCGAGAACGGCGTCGCGAACCTCTGCGTGGACCTCGAGATCGTGCCGAAAGAACAGGACCAGGGTCACGTTGAAGACCAGGTAGATGATCACGGCCGGGGGCGCCATGTTCGAGAGGAACTGGCCGAAATCGAGACCCGCCGCGGAACCGATCAGGATGTTCGGCGGGTCGCCGATGAGGGTCGCCATACCGCCGATGTTCGAGGCCAGGATCTCGGAGATCAGGAACGGCACGGGTGAAACACGCAGGACGCTCGCGATGTACAGGGTGACCGGCGCGATCAGCACGACCGTGGTCACGTTGTCCAGGAACGCCGACAGGACGGCGGTGGTCAGGCCGAGCACGGCGAGGAGCCGCAGCGGCTCGCCGCCGGCGATCTTGACGGAGCGGATCGCGATCCACTGGAAGAAACCGGTCTGGCGCAGGATCCCGGCCAGGATCATCATCCCGGCCAGCAGGAAGATGACGTTGAAGTCGATCGCGGCAAACGCGTCGTGCTGGTCGATGATCCCGAGCACGATCATCGCCAGGCCGCCCAGCAGGGCGGCCGCCGTCTTCTCGAGCCGCTCGCTGGCGATCAGGCCGTATGTGATGAGGAAGATCGTCGCGGCAAGGGGGACGTCCACGATCGGCTAACCTCGGGTGGAGGTGGTGGTGAGTTCGTCGGAGGCGACGCGTTCGGGAACGCGCCGCTCGACGCGACGGCTCACATCAGGTAGCGAACCCAGAGATACACGCTCGCAATCACGAGCGACTCGAGGACCACGACGGAACCGTACTTGAGGAACTGTCGGAATCCTATGGGATGCCCCGCTCGCGCAGCGAGGTTGACCACGATGACGTTCGCCGAAGCCCCGATGATCGTCGCGTTGCCGCCCAGGTCAGCACCGAGCGCCAGCGCCCACCACAGGGGCTGGATGGCCAGGCCCTCCTCTGCCAGCTGTTTGACGACCGGGATCATCGTCGCGGTGTAGGGGATGTTGTCGACGATGCCCGAGGCAATACCGGACAACCACAGCAGACCCAGCGTGGTGATGGTCTGATCGCCCCCGGTTGCCGCGAACAGGCCGTCGGCGAGCGCTGCGATGATGCCCACATGGACGATCCCCTCGACGAGCATGAACAGCCCGACGAAGAAGAACAGCGTCGGCCACTCGACCTCGTGGAAGACCTTCTCGGGATCCGCTCGGGAGAGGATCATCAGGACGGTTGCGCCGAGGAGCGCGATCGTCGCCGGCTCGAATCCGAGCGCGCCGTGAACGAGAAACCCCA
>JANNUK010000435.1:0-2685 GCA_031395155.1 Chloroflexota bacterium
GGCACCTCGGAACTGAGGGGTTCGGCCGCCTGATCGAGGCCAACAACGATCTGGCCGCGCACCTCGCGCGCCGCTGCGCCGGCTCGGACGACTTCGAACCCTTTCCGGCGGAACCGGAGCTGTCGGTCGTGTGCTTCCGCCACCTGCCGGGCGGTCGCAGCGCGGCCGGGGCCATGGATCCGGCTGCCCTCGACGACCACCAGGACCAGCTCCAGGGCGCCCTCGAGCGCTCCGGAGAGGGCTGGCTCTCGACCACGCGCCTGCGCGGCGCGACCTACCTCCGGGCGGGGATCGTCAACACGCAGGCGACCGAGACCGATGTCGACGGCCTCCTTGACACCTTGCGCCGGCTCGCGGCAGGGCGCTCCGCGTGACCGCTCGCCGGACCGCCGGCGAGCCGAGTGACGAGCTGGGCGACGAGCTAAGCGCTGGGCCGTGAACGAGAGCTTGATGTCGACCATGCCAGCGGAGGTTCCGCTCTGCGTCAGGGCAGGCGCGTCGTTGCACTCGACCGTGCCCTCGACCGCCGACGAATCCCTCCGCGAGAGATCGAAGGTGCACACCCCATCATCTGGTGATCCACCGGTGATAACCGGCCCACTGATCGCGAAGCCGCTCTGCTCGCTGCCGCCTGCACTCGCGAACACGAGCTGGACCACCCACGGGTCGGCGTTGCCGAAGACGAGCAGCGTGAACCCCTGGGCGGTAATGCTCCCGCCGCCCTGGAGGTCGAGGTCCTGGTTGGCGGACTCGCTCCCGCTGATCCCGAACTTCAGGCTTCCGCTCGTCCACTGCCCGGCCACGAGGTCGGCGAGCGACCACCCACCAGTTCCGGCCGACCCATCGTCGGTCGGCTCCGCAGTCGGTCCATCGGATGGCGGCACATCGGTGGGCTGGCCACCGCTCGGCGGATCGGTGGGCTGGTCACCGATCCCGGGTGTCGCCGGGGCGGGCGAGGCGGCGCCACCACATGCGGCGGCCAACAGGATCAACGAAAGCAGGAACACAAACGGCAGGCGGCGCATCCGAACTCTCCCCATCGGAATCGACCGCCCCCGCGGCGGTCCCGCTCGATGCTAGCGGACGCGCCGGTTCCGCGCATCGATTTTCAGCCGACGCCGCCACCGGTTTCGAGACGTCCCGCCTCCGGTCCGCCACCCCGTGCCCGCCGGTCCTGGATCCGGAACCATTCGCCGACGAAGGGCAGAAACCACGGCCGCCCCTCGTACGGTGCCGGGACGATCGGAAAGCGCAGCTTCGCGATGACCGGCGGCTCGCCCCCCTCGATCCACTCCGCAGCCTTTGTCCCGAGATACGTCGATGCCACCACGCCCGTCCCCGAGTAGCCCACGGAGTACGTGATCCGGCCGTTGGCGCCACCCGTGCGACCGACGTGCGGCATCCGGTCCATCGTGAGAGCCACCTTGCCGCCCCATGCGTGCGCGACGCGGACGCCCTCGAGCTGCGGGTGGATCGCCATGAGCTGGTTGTAGAGGAGCTTCGCCGTTCGCCCGGTCCACGTCGGCATGAAGCTGACGCGGCCGCCGAAGATCATCCGGCGGTCCGCCGAGATGTGCCAGTAGTTCAGGAAATTCTTCGTATCGAAGACGGCGCGGCCGGTCGGCAGGGTCTCGCGGACCTGCGCCTCCGTCAGCGGCTCGGTCGCGATGAGGTAGCTCCCGATCGGGATGAGTCGGCGGCGCACCGACGGCGCGACACCGTCCGTGTAGCCGTTCGTCGCGATGAGGACGTGGTCGGCGATGATCGGCCCGCGCTCGGTTTCGACCACGACACGGCCATCTGCCTGCGGGCGGAGGGCGCGGGCACGAACGCCCTCATGGAGATCGGCTCCGGCGCGGTCCGCGAGTCCGACGAGCCCAGCGAACCACTTCCCGGGGTGGAGGACGCCGCTGCCGTCGATCGCGATCGCCCCGAAATAGGCGTCGGTGCCGATCTCGTCACGGATCCGGTCGCGCGGGACGATCCGCGAGGTCACCCCGACAGCAGCCAGCGCCTCGCGTTCCGTCCCGAAATGGTCGGCATCCGCCTGCCCCCAGGCCACCTCGAGGTGGCCGCTCGTGCGCAGCTCGCAGTCGATCCCTTCGTCGCGTATCAGCCCAGTCAGGAACGCGAACGCCTCGACGGTCTCGCGGTACAGCGCCCGCCCCGTCTCCTGGCCCCAGCGTTTCACCAGCGTGTCGGGACCCCACTTGTAGCCGGGGTGGATGATCCCGCCGTTGCGCGTCGACGCGCCCCAGCCCAGATGGTTCGCCTCCAGGAGGACGACCTTGCGACCGCTTCGGGCGAGGCGTCGTGCCGCTGCAACCCCCGTGTACCCGCCGCCAACAATGACGACGTCCGCGGTATCCGGCAGCTTCCGGCCCCGCCGATCCGGGAGTGCAGGCATCGTCGCCTGCCAGTACGCCCGGCGCTCGTAGTCGCGGTTCAGGCTGGGCGTTGCCATGTCGGCCCCATCGTAGCCGCCCGTTCAGCCGGCGATGATCGGGTTCCGTTGATCGACACTGTCGCGATCGTTCCAGCCAGGCAAGGCAGCCAGGTCGGTCTGACTGATTCACGGAACCCCACCAGCCCTTTCGCGCCAAGATGAACCATCGGCACGTGACCGGCATCAGGTGAGTGAGCGCGCTTCAGGAGGGAGCCATCGGACCCGCGACCGACCGGTCG
>JANNUK010000464.1:0-9639 GCA_031395155.1 Chloroflexota bacterium
ATGTTGTCTCTACTTACCGGACTCATCCATTTCACTCGTCGTGACGAGGAGGGCCAGGGTCTCGCCGAGTACGCGCTGATCCTCGCCCTCATCGCGATCGTCGCCATCGTCGCCCTCCTCTTCCTCGGCGGTCAGATCAGCACGATCCTCAACACGATCGGCAAGGCCATCTAGCACGCTTCGGCCAATCGAAACAATGGACCGCCGGAGCCCCTCGGGCCCGGCGGTCTTCGTTTGCCCGGCAGTCCCACAGCGCGCAGGTTGCTCCAGAGCCACGCCCGTGGGCGGCGAGTTGGGGACGCCCGGCGACCCACCTTGCGAAACACCTTGCGCTGAGCGTGGTTTCCTGCCGTTTCCTCCTAATGGTCCTGGGCCTTTGGTATAGTCGCGCCGCCTTCAGGCGGTGCTACAGTGGTGCCACTTGTCACATGGCATGACTCGGGGAGAAGCATCTTGAAGCGTTCAAATCGGTTGATCCTCCTGATCGGGGTCTTCCTTGCCGTCATTGCGTTTATCGGCATCGTGGTCCTCTCAGGTGGAGGCGGCGGCGACCCCGGCGGCGGCGGTACGGGCGGGGTGCCGACCACCGGTCCGACGGTGTTTGCCGCGGTCGACATCCCGCTCGGGACAGAGATCACCGCGGAGATGCTCACCCTGACCAAGGACTTCCCGCTGGTCCAGCGCGACCCCACGGCATTCGCCGACGTCTCGCTCGTGGTGGGCAAGATCGCCCGCACCGACATCGTGGCCGGCAAGCAGCTGACCCTCATTGACTTCTCTCGCGGCGGCGGCATTGCCGACCTCACCGTTCCACCAGGCCTCGTGGGTATCGCGATCCAGGTGGACCAGGTGTCGGGCGTCGGAACGGTGATCCAGCCGGGCGATTTCGTGGACATGCTCGTCGGCTTCACCGGGGACAAGTTCCCGGTCGTGACCGTCAATCCGGCCGACGACACCATCACGCTCGTCGCCGGCGTCAACAGCACGAGTGTCAAGCTGCTCGTCCAGGGCATGCAGGTCATCGGGACGCTGCTGCCGCCCCCGCCGGTCGACGCCCAGGGCAACCCGGTCGTCAACGCCGACGGGACGGCCCTGACCGGACAGCAGGAAATCGTCATCGTGGGAGCAACCCCGCAACAGGCCGAGATCATCAAGTTCGCCCAGCTGGACGGCTCGATCTCGCTGGTCCTCCGCTCGGCGAAGGACTTCTCGCGGGACCCGGTCACCGGCGAGCTCCTCCCGGTCCTGCCGGTCGCTACCACGGGCGTGATCCTGAAGACCCTCGTCGATGAGCACGGGGTCCTTGTTCCGCAGCTCCTCGAGACGATCCTGCCGGCACAGGCCGTTCCGTAACCGATGGGCCGAGGACGCGCAGCGCGGCCTCTGCCCGGATCGCGACGGGCGCACCGGACCAGCCGGTCCAGCGCCCGCCTCGGTTCCATCCCTCTCAGACCAACAGGACTGTGACCACCACCGACATGACCGACCAGATCCGCGTCCTGATCGTCGACGACATTCCCGAAACCCGGGATCACCTGACGAAGCTGCTCAGCTTCGAGACGGACGTCGACGTGATCGGCGCGGCTGCGTCGGGCGCGGAGGCGATCGAACTGGCCGGCAAGCTGGGTCCCGACGTGGTCCTCATGGACATCAACATGCCGGACATGGATGGCATCGCCGCCACGGAGCAACTGGCTTCGGCGGCCCCTGGCGCGTCGGTGGTCATGATGTCCGTCCAGGGCGAGGCGGACTACCTCCGCCGGTCGATGCTCGCCGGAGCCCGCGAGTTCCTCGTCAAGCCCTTCAGCAGCGATGAACTGACAGCCTCGATCCGCCAGGTCTACAGCCGCGAGCGCGAAAAGCTCAGCCGGATGGCCCCCGTGGCTGCGCCCAGGGGCCCGGACCAGAACGGCACCGGCGACGGTGAACCCGAGCCGGGCCTCGTGGTTGCCGTGTACAGCCCGAAGGGCGGCGTGGGTCGAACCACGATCGCCGTGAACACGGCTGTCGCGGCGGCCGTCGACGGCGGCAAGAAGGTCGTCCTGATGGACGGTTCGCTTCAGTTCGGCGACGTCGGCGTGCTCCTCAACCTGAACCCGAAGAACAAGTCGATTGCCGATCTGGTGCCCGAGCTCGAGAACGGCGAGGCCGATTCGATCGAGACCTTCGTGATCAACCACTCTTCGGGCATCCGGGTCCTGCTCGCGCCGCCGTCGCCGGAGATGGCCGAGCTGGTCAGCCCCGCGGGTGTGAAGCGCGCCATCGAGGCGCTGCGCATGTCGCATGAGCTGGTCATCGTCGACTGCTCGTCCAGCTTCAACGACACGACCCTTGCGATCCTCGACAGTGCCGACCTGATCCTGACGATCCTCAGCCTCGAGATCACCAGCATCAAGAACATGCGGCTGTTCCTGGAGGTGGCCGAGCAACTCGGCTACGGCAGCGAAAAGGTCCGGCTCGTCCTCAACCGGGCCGACTCCACGCTGGGCATCCGCGTAGCCGATGTCGAACACTCGATCGGCCGCAAGATCGACCATACAATCGTCAGCGACGGCCGCAGCGTGGTGTATGCGCTGAACCGCGGCGTGCCGTTCTATCTGAGCAACAAGGATGCGCAGGTATCCCAGGACATCCTGCGCCTGGCGACCGCGATCGCCGGCGACACCCAGGTCCAACCCACGGAGGACGGCCGCAAGGCTGCCAGCCGCAAGTCCCTGTTCGCGTGGCGCTGACCACGATGTCCATAGCGGCCCCTCGGGGCGAAGGGGAGTAGGCGATGTCTCTTCTGAAGCGGATCGAGAGCGCGCGGCCCGGGGCCGGACCGGCGGGCTCGAACGTGCCCGCGCCGGCACCGGGGGGACCGGGCGCTCCCACGCCTCCCGCCGGCGGACAGTCGGGATCACCGCGGCTGATGACGTCGGCCCCCGTTCGCGAGTCGTTCCGGGATGTCAAGTTCCGGATCCAGAGCCGGGTCATCCAGGACCTCGATCCCAAGCTGGACCTGTCCAACCAGGTTGAAGTCCGGCGCCAGATCGAGGAGATTTTCGGCAAGGTCATCGACGAGGAGGGCCTGGCCCTGACCCGCGCAGAGCGGGTCCGGATGCTGGAGCAGATCACCGACGAGATCATCGGCCTCGGGCCGCTGGAGCCGCTCCTTCGCGACGAGTCCATCACCGAAGTCATGGTCAACGGACCGCGCCAGGTCTATATCGAACGATCGGGCAAGCTCGAGCTGACCAATGTCGTCTTCCAGAACGACGATCACGTGATGCGGATCATCGATCGGATCATCGCCCCGATCGGTCGTCGCGTCGACGAATCGTCGCCGATGGTCGACGCCCGCCTCACCGACGGCTCGCGCGTGAACGCGATCATCCCGCCGCTGTCGCTGGTCGGCCCCGTGATCACGATCCGGAAGTTCTCGGCCTCGCCCTTCACGGTCGACGATCTCATCCGGTTCGGGACGGCCACGCCCGACATGTTCGACTTCCTGCGAGCGTGCGTCGAGGCGCGCCTGAACCTGTTCGTCTCCGGCGGCACCGGTTCGGGCAAGACGACCACGCTCAACGTGCTGTCGTCCTTCATCCCGAACGACGAGCGGATCGTGACCATCGAGGACGCGGCCGAGCTCCAGCTCCGCCAGGAGCATGTGGTGACGCTCGAGTCCCGCCCGCCGAACATCGAGGGCAAGGGTGCGATTCCGATCCGCGAGCTCGTCCGAAACTCCCTGCGCATGCGCCCCGACCGGATCATCGTCGGAGAGTGTCGTTCGGGCGAGGCGCTGGACATGCTCCAGGCCATGAACACCGGCCACGACGGCTCGATGTCGACCGGCCACGCCAACAGCCCGCGCGACATGCTCGCCCGCCTCGAGACGATGGTCCTCATGGCCGGCGTGGACCTGCCGGTGCGCGCCATCCGCGAGCAGGTGGCGGCGGCCGTCGACCTGATCGTCCAGCAGAGTCGCCTCAAGGACGGCACCCGACGCATCGTCAACATCACCGAGGTCCAGGGGATGGAGGGCGACATCATCGTCATGCAGGACGTCTTCGTCTTCGAACAGACGGGCGTCATCGAGGGCAAAATCCAGGGCCGGCTCAAGCCGACCGGGATCCGGCCGAAGTTCGTCGAGAAGTTCGAGGTGATGGGCATCCATCTGCCTCCGGGCATCTTCGGCGCGGCGTTCTAGGGAGGCGGGTACGTGCCGGATCTGACGATCGCCGTCGCCGCCGTGGCGGCCCTGGCGATCATCCTGATCGCCGTCGGGATCGCCACGAGTGGGGGCGGCTCCGGGATCACCAATCGGCTCGAGCGCTACGCTTCGGGACGAACGGAGAAGGAGAAGCCGGCATCCACCGGCCAGGGACCGATCAGCGACCTGATCGCCCAGAGCGTGGCCCTCGCGAACCTGAACAAGGTTGTCGAGCAGCGCGACTTCGGGGCGAACCTCGCCCGCGAACTGGCCCGGGCCGACCTGAAGCTGAAGGTCAGCGAATACCTCGTCATCTGGGCCGGCTCGACTGTCGGCCTGCCGATCCTGTTCTTCGTGGTTGGCTTCGTGTTCCCGGCATTCGGCTCGCCGATCGCGCTCCTTGGCGGCGTATTGCTCGGGTTCATGCTGCCGCGGATCTGGCTCGGCCGCCGCAAGAGCGGCCGGTTGGGTGCCTTCAACAAACAGCTCCCTGACACGATCACCCTGATCGCCAACGCCCTCCGCGCCGGCTCGTCGTTCCTCCAGGCCATCGAACTCGTGGTTCGAGAGTCCCGGCCGCCGGTCTCAACCGAGTTCGGGCGTGTCATTCGAGAGGTCAACCTCGGTCTGCCCTTCGAGCAGGCTCTGGAAAACATGGTCCGGCGGGTCAAGTCCGATGACCTGGAACTCATGGCCACGGCCATCGCGATCCAGCACACCGTCGGCGGCAACCTCGCCGAGATCCTCGATTCCATCGCATACACGATCCGCGAGCGTGTCCGGATCAAGGGCGAGATTCGCACCCTGACGGCCCAGCAGCGCTTGTCTGGCTACGTTGTCGGCGGCCTTCCGTTCGCCCTGGCCGGCTTCATCTACCTGGCGGCGCCGACGTTCTTCGATCCGATGTTCGTCAGTCCGCCCGGGATCGGCGGCCTGCCGGCCGGCGTGATCATCCTGGGCTTCGGGGCCGTGATGATGGTCATCGGCTTCATGTTCATCCGCAAGATCGTGGATATCGAGGTCTAGCGCGATGGACCAGATCCTCCCGTTCATCATTGCGGGGGCGGCCGCCCTGGCCATCCTGTTGATCTTCCTCGGGCTTGCCGGCAATGCACCGGTCGACCCGGTGCAGGCCCGTCTGACCCAGCTTGGGACGATGCAGGCCAAGAACCTGGAGGAACTCGAGCTCCAGCAGCCGTTCGTCGAGCGGACGCTGCGCCCGCTCGCGGCCCGCCTCTCCGGCGCGGTCTCCCGCGTCACCAGCACGTCGTTCTCGGACCGCACGGAAAAGCGTCTGGCCCTGGCTGGGAACCCCGGCGAGATCCGGGTCGCCGACTGGCTGGGCATCAAGGCGATTGCGGCGCTCGGTTTTGCCGCAGGCTTCTTCGTCCTGTTCGGTATCTTCGGCGCCAACCTGATCGTGGGGATCATTTTCATCCCGATCGGCCTGATGTTCGGCTATACAGCGCCGGAGTTCTGGCTGGGAGGCCGGATCAAGAAGCGCAAGAAGCTGATCCTGCTCCAGATCCCCGATGCGCTCGACCTGCTGACCATTTCCGTACGCGCCGGTCTCGGCTTTGACGCCGCCCTGGGCAAGGTCGTCGAGAAACTCAAGGGCCCACTCACCGACGAGTTCCGACGGGCTCTCGCCGAGGTGCGCGTGGGCAAGGCCCGCCGCGACGCCCTGCGCGACATCGTGGCCAGGACCGACGTAGGCCCCCTCACCAACTTCATCGGCGCGATCATCCAGGCCGAGCAGCTTGGCGTGTCGATCTCGAAGGTGCTCCAGGTCCAGTCGGAGCAACTCCGGATCGAGCGCCGGCAGCGTGCCGAGGAAATGGCGGCGAAGGCCCCGATCAAGATGCTCTTCCCGCTGGTCGGGTGCATCTTCCCGGCGCTGTTCATCGTGATCCTCGGTCCCGCGATCATCCTGATCATTCAGAACCTGGCGACCTGACCGGCCCGGCTGGTCGGAGGCCTGTTCCCGCACCCACGTCCATGGCCGCGTCGTTGCTGGTCGCACGCAATCTCACGCGCGATCTGGTCGTCGCGGCGCGCGTCGAAGTGGCCGACGGGTTATGGGCGAAGTTCATGGGCCTGATGGGTCGTCCTGCGCTCGACGCGGGGGCCGGTCTGTGGCTGCCGGACAGCAACGGGATCCACATGATGTTCATGCGTTTTGCCATCGACGTCGTGTTCCTCGGGGCGCCCGACGCGGCATCCGGCCGGGGGGGAGTGCGACCGGTCCTGTCCGTCCACCACGCCGTTCCGCCGTGGCGCGGGCTGGTACCGTTCGTCCGAGGGGCGCGCGGCGTGTTGGAATTACCGGTCGGTGCCATCGACGCGGCGCGGGTGGAGGTCGGAGACCTGATCAGTCTCGACTGATTGATTCGGGGCGCCGGTCGCGACGCCGGTCGCGACGCCGGGGACGGGCTGAGGCACCACCCACGTAATCCGCGGATGCGTGGCAAACAAGCATCCCCCTCGATCCTGTTCGCGTGCGGGAGCAACGGGTCATCGCGACGATCTCCCGGCTGTCGTCGGCGGCGCTCGACCTTGCGTTGCCGGCGAGCTGCGCCGGGTGCGGCCTGGAGGGCCGCGCACTCTGCAATTCCTGCGTGACCGACCTCGACGTTCGGCTGTCGCGGCCGCCCGGCGTCCCGATCGGCCTGCCCTCGCCTGCACCGGCGCCACTCCTCCAGCTCGAATGGTGCGCCCCGTACTCGGGGGCCGTTCGTCGCGCGATCCACGCCCTCAAATACCGTGGCGAGCGGCGTCTCGCAGAACCGTTCGGAGCGGCAATCGCACGGCGCTGGCGGGCGGCAGGCGTGGGCGGGGATGTGCTCGTGCCGGTACCGGCGGACGCCGAGCGGGTGCGGGCCCGCGGGTACGACCAGGCGCGCCTCATCGCCGCCGTGACCGCGCGCGAGCTGGGCCTGCCGGCGGCCGACCTTGTGGTGCGAACACGGGCGACGGCTGCCCAGTTCGATCTCGACCGATCGGCTCGGTTCGGGAACCTCGGGGACGCGTTTGCGCTTCGTCCTGCCGCGACCGGACCAGGTTCGGCAATGGTGCGGGATGTCTGGATCATCCTCGTCGACGACGTCGTGACGACCGGCGCCACCCTCTCCGGGTGCGCGGCCGCGCTGCTCGATGGGGGCGCCCTGGGCGTCTCGGCCATCACCGTGGCCCGGGAGCGCTGACGGGTCGGGGTCGGGGGCCGGGCGCTCGGCGCTGGACGGGCCAAATCGCTGGCGACGATGTGGCCCGATGTAGACTCGGGTCGTGGGCTGGAACTCGCAGGCAACCGACCCAGCCGGCGACGCCGCCGGACCCCGCTGACGCAGCCAACCAGGGAGGTGCATCGGTGCGGACGATCGTCAAGGGCAAGAACTACGAGGTCCCGGATGCGGTTCGGGGCTACACCGAGCGGAAGGTCCGACGCATGGAACGGATGCTCGACGATCGAACCGATGTCCTTGTCGAGTTGTCGGTCGAGCGCCGTCGGAGCATCGCCGAATCGCATGTCGTCGAGGTCAGCCTCGTCATCGACGGGCGGCCAATCCGCGGCCACGCGGCGGCATCCACCCATGAGGCCGGGGTCGATGAGGTCCTCGACAAGCTCGAGCGCCAGGCGGCCGACTTCAAGGCACGGCCGCGAGTTCGGGCCAGGGCCGAGGAAGAAAAGCAAATCCTGCGGCGGATCGCCGACGGGACGGCCGACCCCGGCAGGGAACGGCGCATCGTCAAAATGAAGCGCTTCGCGATCGAGCCGATGTTCGACGAGGACGCCGTGGTCCGGATGGAAGAGCTCGGCCATGCGTTCTTCGTTTTCGTCAACGCCGAGACAGAACAGGTCGCGGTGCTGTATCGGCGCCGCGACGGCGACTACGGGATGATCGAGCCGGTGGTCGGCGGCGACTACACGAAGGGCGGCGGGGGGTCCGTGAGGCGGTAGATCCCGCCTTTGCGCGTCATGAGTCGGGCCTCGACCATGTGGCGCCTGAGCGCCGCGACATCACGGTGCCAGGCAGGGATCGACATCAGGTCGCAGCCGACGTGGGCCCGGCCTCGGCTACGATGAACCGATGGATCCCCATCGCCCCCGGATCGGCGCCCACCTGCCCCTCGCAGCCGGGATGGTCCGGGCGGTCGACCGAGCGCACGAGATCGGGGCGGATGCCCTCCAGATCTTTGCGGACAATCCGACGGCCTGGCGGCGACGATCCGAGCCGCCCGTTGAGCAGGCCGCATTCCGTGCCCGGCTCAACGACCACGGAATCGCCCCGGTTGCCATCCACGCCTCGTATCTCATCAATCTCGCGGGGCCGGCGGACGACCTCTTCGAGCGATCCGTCGCGTTGCTGGAGAGCGAACTGCGAGTCGCACCGTCGTTCCGAGCGGCCTTTGTGAACGTGCACACCGGGTCGCACCGGGACACGTCGATCGAGGACGGCATCAGCCGATTCGCCGAGGGCGCAGCACGTGTCCTGTCCGCGGTCGACGCCGGAGCAGACGCAACCGTCCTCATCCTGGAGAACGCGGCCGGATCCGGCTGGGCCGTCGGGTCGACGATCGACGAGCTGGCGCGGATCGCCGACGCCCTCGCGACGCGCGGCGTTGCCGCGGATCGCGTCGGTTTCTGCCTCGACACGTCGCACCTCTGGGGAGCCGGCCGGCCGATTTCCGATCCGCAAGAGGTAGAGCATGTCATCGAGGAGTTCGACGCGAGGATCGGCCTCGCTCGGCTTCGCCTGATTCATCTGAACGATTCGAAGGCCGCACTCGGATCGCGGTTGGATCGTCATGAACACATCGGTGCCGGCCAGATCGGGCCTGCCGGTCTTGGGCACCTGGTCCGACATCGTCGACTCGGCCATGTCGCGTTTCTGCTCGAGACGCCCGGGATGGACGAGGGCTATGACGCGATCAACGTCGGCCGTGCCCGTGACCTTCTGGCCGGTCGCCCGCTTCACGATCTGCCACCTCGGGCCTTGACGGTGGCCGGAAGCCGTTCGAGGCGCGCGGCGGCGCCCACGTGACCACGCCAGGACACTCGCCGCGCGACCGGCCCGACGCACACGTCGTCGCACCGCACCGCCTGGGATCCGCCGGTGCGACCGACCGTCGCGTCGGCAATGACAGCCACCCCGACGACAGCCACTCCGACCGCTCCGTCCGACCGGGGACGCCATTTGGCGAGTGGTTCGAGGCCGGGCCGCCCGATCGTGTGGCGTTGCTGGGCTTGCTCCTCGTGGCCGCGGTCCTGCGCTTCGCGTTCCTGGCTGGTCGCGGGACGTGGGACGCCGATCAGGGTCACGACATGCTGGTTCTTCACGCCCTCGTCTTCGATGGCCGGATCCCACTGCTCGGACCACCGACGTCCATCGGGGACGTGCATCACGGGGCGGTCTACTACTACCTGCTGGCGCCGCTGGCGTTCGTGT
>JANNUK010000510.1:0-2022 GCA_031395155.1 Chloroflexota bacterium
CACGTTCGCGAACAACGCGCTGGATCCCCAGTTCGGGGGCTGGTACGACGCCGTCGAGCTCCACCGATGCTGCCTGTCCCGGACACTGGTCTCGTACGCCGGGCGTCCCACGGAGGAGGGTGGCACGGTACTCCGGCCCGACCTCGCAGCGGCGCTTCCCGAGGTCTCCCGTGATGGCCTGACCTGGACCTTCCGCATCCGGCCGGGCATCCGATACGCGCCGCCACTCGAGGACGTCGAGGTGACAGCACCTGACGTGGTACGGGCGCTCCTCCGCGCCCTGTCGACCTACGGGCTCGATCCAGGGGGCTTTGCGGCCCTGACGCAGCTGGGCATCAAGGGCGTGCCCGAGTACCTGGCAGGGCAGGCAAGCACGGTGTCCGGGTTCGAGATCCCGGATGCCCACACGCTGCGGATCCACCTGCTGCGGCCCGCCGGCGACCTGCCCGCGCGCTTCGCCCTGCCCGATACGGCACCCATTCCACCGAGCCCGACCGATCCGGGCGCACCGCTGGGGATCGCGACGGGCCACGATACCGACTACGGGCGGTTCATGGTCGGGACAGGGCCATACATGGTCAAAGGCTCGGACGGCCGGGACCTGACGCTCCCTCCGGACCAACAGGTGCCGGCGTCGGGCTACACGCCGACGGCGTCACTCACGCTTGTCCGCAATCCCTCATGGAGTGCGGAGACAGACGACCTTCGGCCGGCCTATGCCGATCGCATCGAGATCGCGATCGGTGGCACGTTGGACGAACTGTCGGCGCGCGTGGACACCGGGGAGCTGGATTTCGTGTACAGCTCCGGCCCTCCGCCGCAGTCGCCGCCCGATCAGATCGCGCGATACCGATCAGATCCCGAGCTCGGCGCCGTCCATCCCGACTCGCGCGACATCATCCGCTACATCGAGATAAACCTCGCGCTGCCGCCGTTTGACGACATCCACGTCCGAAAGGCGCTCAGCCTGGTGATCGACAAGGCGCTGCTCCTCGACCTGGCCGGCGGACCGCAGGCGGGCGAGGTCGCAGGGCACCTCGTGCACAACAGCCTCGAGAACAATCTCCTCCTGGCCTACGACCCGTACCGCACGCCGGGCTCGCACGGCGATGCGGAGGCGGCTCGGGCGGAGATGCGCCTCTCAGCCTACGACGATGACGGCGATGGGCGCTGTGATGACCCAGCCTGTTCGAGCGTCGGCGTGGTCACCTTTCGCCTGGTCCCGGAGCAGGTCGACGTCGTCCTCGACGGACTGGCGGAGCTGGGGATCGCCACGACGCCCAGGGGATCGTTCCCGCCGGACGATGTGTTCGGATCGATGCGCGATCCAGGTGAGCGCATCGGGCTACTCATCGGTGGGCCTTGGGCCAAGGACAGCCTGAGTGCCGCGCACTACTTCCGGCCGGTCTTCGACAGCCGGTGGTCGATGTCCGACGCCGTGACGAGCGGCAACATGGTCGGAGCCAGCAGGGAGCGATTGGCCACCTGGGGGTACGAGCACATCGACCTGCCGACCGTGGACGACCGCATCGATGCCTGCGTTGGGCATGTGGATACCCTGACCCAGATCCAGTGCTGGGCCACGCTCGACCAGTACCTCATGGAGAAGGTCGTGCCCTGGGTACCTCTGTTCTTTGAGAGCTACATCCGGACCGTGTCGCGGCGAGTCGTCCACTACTCGTTCGATCAATTCGCAGCCCAGCCGGCGCTGGACCAGATCGCTCTCGACCCCGACAGGTAGGAGCGCTGGCTCGATCGACACGGTGCCATTGGATCGCCTGCGCCGCGATCTCCTCTAAACGAGGCCCAGCGTCAGCGGTTCGTCTGGTTCCGCGGCGGTGCGTCGTTGCTCACTGAAGCTGTTCTCGCCCTGCTCCGCGGCAACCTCGACGAGCCGGCACATGGCGTTGACGAGGCGCATCTGCTCGGGCGAGTGGCAGGCCACGCGCAGGAGCGCGGGCTCGCACACGAGGACGGCCAGGCCCTGGGCACGCGAGATCGCGACGTTGAGGCGGTTGCCCG
>JANNUK010000513.1:0-3333 GCA_031395155.1 Chloroflexota bacterium
ACGCCGATGCGGCCGACGCAACGCAGGAGGCGCTGATCGGCGCCTGGCGCAGGCTGTCGTCGCTGCGCGACCCCGACCGATTCGACGCCTGGCTCGGCCGGATCACCGTGAACGCCTGCCGGATGGCGCTCCGCCGCCGCCCCGCGGTCCTCGTGGAGCTGCGGACGACTCGTGCTTCCTCTGCCCGCCCGCGGGTGCCGCCGATCTCATCGGCCGAGTGCTGACACCTGAGGAGCTCGCCTATACGCCATCACCGTCGCCGACGGCAATCGTCGCCGCGTCGATGTGGAGAACATCGCCTTCTCGAGCGAATTGGTCACCCTCGACGGCTTCGAAACCGCGGACGTGAACGTAACCGTGACGCTTGCTGGAGATGTCGTCCCGTACCACCAGATGGACGGGTCGCTGACGCCGTTGATCTGCCTCGAACGTGACGGGGCGGCCGATGCCGTCGACCCACACCCTTCGGCCCTGTCTCGCACGCTGGTGGAAATCGGGGGGACCAATCCATGGGTCGCCTCACTCCGGCTGACCTCGGGCGATCAGGGCACCTGGCGGGTCACCTGTGTCGTCGCCTACGACGCCAGCGGGAAGGAATTGAACATCAATCCCGCGATCACGGGTGCCTCGCCCAGCCTCGAGGTCATCGGAACACACGCCCCCCACCTGACGATGGAGTTCAAGCCGTCACCGGCCGAGATCGGGCAGGCGCTCGAAGTCTTCGGCCGGGTCACCGACGAGGACACGGGCGAACCCCTCTCGGGCATCGTCGTGGCGATCGGGCGGGGCGACGTCTGCACCCAGGACGGCAGCGGCACGACGGTCACGACGAACCCGAACGGTGCCTACACGTACGTGATCCCCGAGGCGGACGACGCCGCGGTGTGCACGTGGATCACCGACCTCGACGGCCTCTACCCAGGCCTCATCTCGGATCCGATCGCGATCTACGCGCGGCTCTCGGCCCACCCGACGGAACCCTAGAACGACAGCGTCCCTGGGGCCGGGCCGCCCGCGCCGGGCCGCCTCTCGCGGTCGTATTGCTCGGCTCGTGCGCAGCCGGGCACGATACGCGGTCCTGGATCCGCGACTCGGCCGGGCTGCCGGTGCCCCCGCAGATCAGCCGAATCGGATTGACACCGGCCGCCATCGCCGCCCACACTGCGGCCCTGACGCACCCCGCGCGTTCGACCCGACGGCGCCCCCGTTTCGGCCCGCAATCGGGGCCCGTCCGCCGTGGCAACCGATCGTTGTCCCGGCAACAGTGAAAGAGGAGAGGCCATGTTCGCTCGTCTTGCCCAGAGCCCGCACGGCCGCGCCGGTCGGTCGCTCGGACTTGTTGCTCTATTCATGGTCGCGCTCGTCGCGTCGGCCTGCCAGGGGACCGCTTCGCCGGCGCCCGGCAGCGACAAGCTCAAGGTGTTCGGTGCCTTCGCGACCCAGATCGAAGAACCGTGGGACGGCGTCATCCACGCCGCCCTTGAGAAGGAGAAGGCGGCCGGCCGGATCGACTACACGTTCACCGACGACATCGGCTATGCCGGCGACATGGAGCGGGTCCTGCGCGAGACGGCCGAGAAGGACAAGCCGGACATCATCTTCGGCGACGCGTTCGGCAACGAGGAGGCGGCGAGGCGGGTCGCGGCCGACTTCCCCGACATCGCCTTTGTGTTCGGGTCGGGCGGCGGCCCGGCCAACCCGAACTTCTCCGTGTTCGACAACTGGATCCACGAGCCGGCGTACCTCGCCGGCATGCTCGCCGGCGGGCTGACGAAGACGAACGTCCTCGGCGTCGTGGGCGGCTACCCGGTACCCGAGGTGAACCGGATCACTAACGCGTTCATCCAGGGTGCCCAGTCCGTCAACCCGGATGTCGAAGTCAAGGTCACGTTCCTCAACAGCTGGTTCGACCCGGGCGCGGCCAAGGAAGCGGCGCTGGCGCAGGTCGGCGCCGGTGCGGACGTGCTCTTTGCGGAGCGCTTCGGTGTGATCGAGGCGGCCCTGGAGAAGGGGCTCATCGCCGTCGGAAACATGAGCGACCAGCAGAGCCTGGCCCCCGCCAACGTCGTGACAAGCGTGACCTGGAACATGGATCCGACGGTCAAGTACGTCATCGACCAGGTGCTCGCCGGCTCGTACACGGCCCAGGACCTGAAGGACTTCTCGATGGTCGCCAAGGGCGGCGCCGCGCTTGCGCCGATCAACGCCGGCGTGCCCGGGGGGGTCCCCGATGCGCTCAAGGCCCAGGTGGAAGCCCGCGAGGCCGAGATCAAGGCCGGCACGTTCCGGGTGGACATCAACGAGGCACAGCCGCCCGGCTCGACGATCGCGGGCAACTAGCCCGACAGTTTGTCGGTGATCGGCGGGGAGACTTCCGGCCTCGGGGTTGCCCTGGAGCTTCGTGGCATCACGAAGCGCTTCGGCGACCTCGTTGCCAACGACGGCATCGATCTGGATGTCCGCCGCGGTGAAATCCATGCCCTGCTCGGGGAGAACGGGGCCAGCAAGACCACGGTCATGCGGGTGGCGTACGGCCTGAGCCACGCCGATTCGGGTGAGATCCGGGTCGGCGGCGTGGCGACGCAGATCCGCTCGCCGCGCGACGCCATTGCGGTCGGGATCGGCATGGTCACCCAGCACTTCTCGCTGGTTCGCCCGATGACCGTGGCCGAGAACCTGGCGCTCGGCCGATCCGGTGGCCTGCGCCTCGATCTCGACGCCGCCCGGCGGACGGTCGCCGATGCGTCGCTGCGATTCGGGATCCGGGTGGACCCGGACGCCGTCGTCGGAGACCTGTCGGTGGGCGAGCAGCAGCGGGTGGAGATCCTCAAGGCGCTCGCCCGGGATTGCCGGATTCTCATCCTCGACGAGCCGACGGCCGTCCTCGTCCCCCAGGAGGTGGACGCCCTGTTCTCGACACTTCGCCGGCTCGTCGTCGACGGCCTCGGTGTCGTGTTCATCAGCCACAAGCTCGCGGAGGTGCGGGCGATCAGCCAGCGGGTCAGCGTGCTGCGTCGGGGTCGGATGATCGGAACGGTCCCGGGCGACACGGAGGAGGGGGAACTCGCCCGGATGATGGTCGGGCGGCCCATCGCGGGCGTCCGACGGGCGGCGACCACCGGCGACAGTGACGGTGACGCGGACCGGCCTCGAGCGGGCGTTCTCTCGATCCGCGACCTCCGAGTGGCGGGACCGCATGGGATGGCCGTGATCGATGGACTCTCGTTGGACGTGCGTGCCGGGGAGATCCTGGGCATCGCCGGGGTCTCCGGCAACGGCCAGACCGAACTCGTCGACCTTCTGTCGGGCATGCGCACGCCGCTCGCCGGGTCC
>JANNUK010000517.1:0-16538 GCA_031395155.1 Chloroflexota bacterium
GGACCGCGAGAAGATCGATCTGATCAAGTCGGTTGTGGCGCAGAACCTTTCGATCGATCGAGTCCTGGGCGTCGCGGGGACGGCGCCGACCAGCTAGGACGGTTCGAGGAACTCGTTGTCGATGAGCCGCGTGGGTCCAAAGCGGACCGCCAGGGACAGCAGTGCCGGCGTGCTGAGCCGATCGAGTTCGACCAGGGTTCCGGCGTCGGCGGCGGACACGTATTCGACCTCGGCGAGCGGCTCCTCGGCCAGCACCGAGCGCATCGCGGCTCGGATTGCGTCGGCGGAGCGCTCACCGCCATCCCAGGCGGTGCGTCCGGCCACGAGCGCGCGATGGATGACCGGGGCCGCCGCCCGCTCATCGCTCGAAAGGTGCACGTTGCGCGAAGACAGGGCGAGGCCGTCAAGCTCTCGAATGGTCGGGCAGGCCACGACCTCCGTCGGGATCGCGAGGTCGCGGGCCATCTGGCGGATCACCATGACCTGCTGGGCGTCCTTCTGACCGAAGTAGGCGCGATCCGCCCTGACGAGCCCGAACAGGATGGCCACGACCGTGGCGACGCCGTCGAAGTGCCCGGGTCGCGCGGCCCCTTCGAGGGGTCCGGCCACGGCGCCGACATGAACGATCGTGTCGAACCCCGCCGGATAGACCTCGTCGACCGACGGCGCGAAGACGAGGTCGACACCCTCGTCACGGCACATCGCGAGGTCCCGCGCCTCGTTCCGCGGATACTGCGTGTAGTCCGCTGCCTCGTTGAACTGGCGCGGATTGACGAAGATCGTTGCCACGGACGTGGCGTTCTCGGCTCGGGCCCGGGCGAACAGCGATCGATGGCCTTCGTGGAGCCAGCCCATCGTCGGCACGAGGCCCACCGGACGAGGGTTGTCCGCAAGGGCGGCACGCAGCTCGCGGCGCGTGCGCAGGACGCGAGTCAACGGGTCAGAGATCGCGGTCGAGCGGGATCCCACCGGAGGGCAGCTCCCGTCCGGATCCCCCGTCGGCGACGTCGTCGAGTGCTCGCCCGAGGACCTGCTCAAGGACGGCGTCGTCCATCCGGGTCGACTGCTCGGGTCCGGGGAACGTTCCAGCCGCAACGTCCTGCGCGTACCGCCGGGCAGCGTCCGCAATGACCCCGCGAACGGCAGCGTACGGTCGAGCATGGCGAGGGATGAAGTCGCCGAGACCGATGAGGTCGGTGACGATCTGGACCTGGCCACTGCAACCGGCCCCGGCGCCGATCCCGATCGTCGGGATCCGCAACCGCTCGGTGATTGCGGCTGCGAGTTGCTCCGGAACAAGCTCCACGACGATCGAGAAGGCCCCGGCCTCCTGGATCGCCAGCGCGTCGGCGAGGAGAGCACGTGCCTGCTCCCGGGTCCGCCCCTGGACGCGGACCTTGCCGATCTGGTTGATCGACTGCGGCGTGAGGCCGATGTGGCCCTGCACCGCGATCCCGGCCCCGACGAGTGTCTCGACGATCCGGGCGCTGCGCCGGCCACCTTCGACCTTCACCGCCTGAGCTCCGCCCTCGCGCAGGAACCGCCCGGCGTTCGCCAGGGCGTCCTTCGGGGTCGCGTACGAGAGGAACGGCATGTCCCCGATCACGAGGGCACGCCGCGCGGCTCGAGCCACGGCGCGCGTGTGGTGAAGCATGTCGTCCATCGTCACCGAGACGGTCGTGTCGTAGCCGAGCATGACCTGGCCGAGCGAATCGCCGACGAGCAGCAGTGGAATACCGGCATCGTCGAGGATCCGGGCAGTCGGGAAGTCGTACGCCGTGAGCATGGGGATCCGCTCACCATCGGCGTGCATCCGGGCGATGTCGGTGACCGTGAGACGGCGGATCGGGGACACGTCGGGAACCGGGGCAGACTCGGTGCTCATCGCTGGGACTCCTGTTCGATCAGTTCAGTCTGCCCCATGGTGTCGCGCTCGTCCAACGCCCGGACCACGCGGTCGAGGATCCGGTCCGCGACGTCCCTTTTGGGGAGGAGCGGCCACGCCTCGCGATCCCCATCACGGTCGAACACGGTGACCCGGTTCGTCTCGGACCCAAATCCGGACCCGGGTTCCGCGACATCGTTGGCCACGAGCAGGTCGAGCCCTTTGCGCTCGAGCTTGCCGCCGGCCCGGTCGAGCGACCCCGTCTCGGCCGCGAACCCGACGATGATCGGGCGAGGGAAGAGGGGTCGCCGGCTCGTGGCACCGGCGGAGTCAAGGCCGTGCGCAATCCTGACGACTTCCGCAACGAGATCCGGCGTGGGCACCAGGTCCAGGCGCAGACCCTCGCCGCGAGCGAGCTTGGTATCGGCCGGTGCAATGGGCGTGAAGTCCGCGACGGCCGCGGCCATCACGAGGGCGTCGAATCCGGCTCGACCGTCGGCGCCGCCGAGCGCCGACAGGAGCGCGGCTCGGAGCTGGGCCGTGGTCTCCGCGGTGACGATGGCGGCGTCGGCGGGCAGGTCGACGCTCACGCCGGCCGCGATCAGGGTGACCTCGGCTCCCCGGGCCAGGGCCGCTTCTGCGACGGCGACGCCCATCCGCCCGGTGGAGCGATTGCCGATGAACCGGACGGGATCGATGGGCTCGCGCGTCCCCCCGGCCGTCACCACGACGTGGCGTCCCGCGAGGTCGGCCGGCCGTGGCGTCGCCACCCGGGCCGGACGGACCGCAGGATCGGCCGCCCGGACCTGCCGGTCGCCAATCGCCGCGACCACCGCGTCGACGATCGTCGGCAGGGTCGCGAGGCGGCCCACGCCCACCTGACCCGAGGCAAGCGGACCTTCCTCCGGCTCCACGATCCGATAGCCGAATGCGTCGCGCAATCTGGCGACATTGGCCGTCGTGGCCGGATGCGCGTACATCTCGCCATCCATGGCCGGCGCGACGACGACCGGAGCCGAGCTCGCCAGGCAGGTCGCGGTCACGACGTCGCCGGCCAGACCGTTGGCCATCGCGCCCAGCCAGCTCGCCGTCGCGGGCGCCACCACGATTGCATCGCACGTATCGGCGATCACGATGTGGCCGATTCGGCCGTCCGGCAGCAACGCCAGGACGTCGCTCTCGACGGCGTGGCCGGACAGGGCCTCGAGCGCGAGCGGGGCCACGAACCGCGTCGCCGACGGCGTCAGCATGACGACGACGTCCGCGCCCTGTGCCGCGAGCAGACGGATCAGCTCGGTTGCCTTGTAGGCCGCGATCGACCCGGTCACACCGAGCGCGATCAGCCTCCCCGTGAGGCGACCGTCGACGGTCACGCCAGCCCCAGCTCCAGGGGCGTGCCACCTGACACCTCCGCGTGCAGGATCGCCAAACCCTTGAGCGTGAGATCGGGATCGATGGCGTCGATTCCCGGGAGGGCGCTCGCCCAGGGCGCTGCCGAAAGGCCTCCGGTGAGGACGGCTTTCACCGCCTCGGGGGCGATGCCGGCACCGTCCGCCAGCTCGCGGCGGACGCGCTCCAGGAGGCCGCTGGCCAGCGCCTGGTAGCCGAAGATCGTTCCCGACTGCATCGCCGACACGGTGTCCCGGCCGATCGCACGGTCCGGCGTCCGGAGTTCGATGCGCGGGAGCTTGGCGGTCCGCGCGGCCAGGGCCTCCAGGCCCAGCTCGAGGCCGGGCGCGATCGCGCCTCCGACGTAGGCCCCGTCGGGAGCCACGCAATCGAGCGTCGTCGCCGTCCCGAAGTCGACGACGACGGCCGGAGCGCCGTGGATCCGCTGCACGGCCAGTGCATTGACCAGTCGGTCCGGTCCGACCTCGTCCGGCCGATCGACCCGAATCGGGATTGGAACGGTCCCCGCGCTGGCGACGAGGAGCGGGCGCTCGCGACGAGCGGCAACGGCCTCGATCCCGGCCGTCAGGGCCGGCACGACCGAACAGCACGCGATCGCATCGACGTCTCCGAACGACAGGTCGTCGAGCCGAAGGAGGGCGTCGAGCTGGAGCTCCAGTTCGTCGGCCGTGGCGCGCTGCACCGTCGCGGCCCGACGGGTTGCGATGAGGACACCGGCCCGCACCAGGCCGAGCGTCAGGTTGGTGTTGCCGATGTCGAGGGCAAGCAGCATGGGCGGATCATACGCGGGCGGTCCGCGCAGATCGGGCTTCCCGCTGGTTGCATGCCGCGCTACCATCCGGTAGGTCAGCGATCGCGCCCCGTCCGGTCCAGGTCCACGAGCAGGAGTCGACAGCCCTGGTGCCCAGCGAACCGAATGCGAAGTTCTTTGTCAACGCCGGTGTCGTGAGCAGCCGCATCGACATGCAGCACGTTCTGCGACCGATCCTGAAGCAGACGGTGACGTACCGCTACCTCAGGGGCCGGGAGCTCGTCACGCATGGCACCGGCTGGGTCGAGCGCCTGGTCGTCGACCAGCCGGATATCTCGACCTTTTTCACGCCGATCGCCATCACGATCAACATCGACTCGTTCGAGCACCTCGAGTTCGAGACGCGCCCAGACCAACTGATCGTGTACCAGCTGGTCAACGGCGACGAGCGGATCATTCTCGAGTTCGCCCCGGTGGGCGGGCTGGACGATGAGTCGCCCATGGCGCCGCGACAGTTGGCGTTTGATACCAGCGGCTTTGTCCAGATGGAGCTGCTCGGCCTCGACCGGGTCGAGGAGGAGTAGGGGAGGAACGGGGGGCCGGGGGGTGGAGACGGCGCGATCCGGCAACCGATCGCGACGTGGAGGGTAGGGCGACCAACCCATTTGAGGTCGGCGTCGGAAACGGGAGAAGGAGGAGAGGCGCCCGTGATTGCGTCCTATTTCAAGTTTGCGGAGCGAGGGACCAACCTCGTCACCGAGATCAGAGCAGGGGCCACGACCTTCATGGTCATGGCCTACATCATCTTCCTGAACCCGGCGATCCTGTCGGCGGCCGGAGTCGACGTCGTCGCGACGGCCGCGGCGACCGCGCTGATCGCGGGGATCATGACGATCGCGATGGGCGTCTTCGGGAACTTCCCGATCGCCATCGCCGCGGGACTCGGGATCAACGCCCTCGTCGCGTTCGGACTGGTCCTCGGGAGAGGCCTGTCCTTCCAGGGCGCGATGGGCGTCATCGTGCTCGAGGGTCTCCTCGTCACGATCCTCGTCATCGTGGGCCTGCGCGAGGCGGTCATGAATGCCATCCCGGGATCGCTCAAGCGGGCGATCGCCGTGGGCATCGGCCTGTTCATCCTGTTCATCGGGTTCGTGAACGCTGGCCTGATCGCCGGCGGTGAGGGTGCGCCGCCGGTGCACTTCATCTTCCCCGTCGACATCGGGCCGTTCGTCGCACTCGCCGGCCTGATCATCACGATCCTGCTGTGGGTTCGGAAGATCCCGGGAGCGCTGATCCTGAGCATCGTCATCACGACGGGGATCGCTCTCGCAACGGGGGTCACCAAGTTCCCCGACGAGTTCGCTTCTCCGATCAGCGCGAACGCGTTTTCGACGATCGGCGCGGTGAACCTCACCGAGGCGTTCGAGAAGCTCGGCCCCTTCGTGGCGGTCCTCGTGATCTTCTCGATCGCGTTGATCGACTTCTTCGACACGATGGGCACGGTCACCGCAGTCGGCAACCAGGCCGGCCTGAACGACGACGAAGGCAAGGTCCCGGGACTCCGGAACATCCTCCTCGTCGACTCGCTGGCGGCAGTCGCCGGCGGTTTCGGTGGTACCAGCTCGAACACGAGCTATATCGAGAGCTCGGCGGGCGTCGGCGAGGGTGGCCGCACCGGCTTCACGTCGGTCGTCACCGGCGTCCTGTTCCTCCTCGCGATCCTGCTCGCCCCGCTGGCGCTCATGATCCCGGCCGTGGCCACTGCCCCGGCCTTGATCATCGTGGGCTACCTGCTCTTCGAGCAGATCGGCGGCATCGACGTCGCCGACGTCGAGGAAGGCCTGCCGGCGCTTCTTGCGATCATCCTCATGCCGCTGACCTACGACATCGCCGTCGGTATCGGTGCGGGCTTTGTCACGTGGACCCTGATCAAGGTCATGCGCGGGAAGCTCGGCGAGATCCATCCGCTGATGTGGGTGGTCTCGATCGCCTTCCTGATCTTCTTCCTGCAGAGCTGGATCGAGGGTCTGATCGCCGGCTGACGTCCGTCGCTCTTCGATGTGCCTTCGGCGCCCCGGCCAACGGCCGGGGCGCCGTGCTGATTCCTGTACCATCCCGGCGATGTTCGAACGTACCGCCCTGCCCTCGGGACCGCGGGTCATCAGCTCCCGCCTCCCCGCTTCGCGATCCGTGTCCATCGCCGCGTACGTCCTGGCCGGCTCTCGACTGGAGTCGCCCGAGCAGGCCGGGGTCGCCCACTTCATGGAACACATCACGTTCAAGGGCACGGCCGCCTTTCCGACGACGCGCGCGATCAGCGAAGCGATCGAGGGCGTAGGCGGCTCGTTCAATGCGGCCACCGACCGCGAGTCAACGGTCTACTGGGTTCGGGTCCCGCGCCGCGAGGCGGCTCTCGCGATGGACGTCCTCGGCGAACTGATCATCCGGCCCACCCTGGCCGATGCCGAGATCAACCACGAGCGGGCCATCGTCATCGAGGAGATCCGCGGCTATCTCGACGATCCGACCGAGTACGCCCAGATCCTCTTCCAGCAGGCGATGTTCGGCGACGGCCCGCTGGGCCGCGAGATCTGCGGTGACGAGGCAGGGATCCGGGCGCTGCCCGAGGCGACGATCCACGAGTTCTGGCGGACCGCCTACCGCCCGTCCAACACCGTCGTTGCCGTCGCCGGCGACATTGCCCACGAGACGGCCGTCGAGTTGGCCGATCGCGCATTCGGGAGCGGCAACGGGATCCTGCCCGCCTTCGCACCGGCACCGCGCCTCCCGGCCGGGGAGCGGGTCCTCGTCGGGCGGCGGCCGACCTCACAGGCCCAGCTCGTCATCGGCGTTCCGGCCCTGCATCGCGACCACGCCGACGCCTGGCCGCTCGCGGTACTCAATACCGTGCTTGGTGACGGGATGAGCAGCCGCCTGTTTCTGTCGGTCCGCGAGGATCGGGCACTTGCCTACGACGTCAGCTCCGGCGTGATGGAGTACGCCGACGCCGGTGTCCTGGAGGTATCGGCGGGTGTCGATCCACCCGGCCTGGCGGCCGCGCTGGAGGCGATCCTGCGGGAGTTCGCCCGCCTGCGCGACGAAGCGGTGCCCGACGACGAGCTGAGCAAGGCTCGTTCGTACCTGGCCGGCGGGATCGAGTTGCGCATGGACGAGACACGCCACGTTGCCTCCTGGATCGGGGGCCAGGAGGCGCTCCACGATCGGGTCATGACCATCGACGACGCGCTCGTCGCCATTGCGGCGGTCACGAGCGAGGACATCCAGCGCCTCGCGCGCAAGCTGCTGATCGAGGACGCGCTGCGCATGTCCGTGGTTGCGCCGGCGCGCCATCTTCGTGGCTTGGAGCGCCACCTGCGGATCCCGGGATGAGCCCGCGGGCCGCTGCGCCTCCGCCCGACCCGCGCGCGGCCGCTCGGCGGACCGACCTGCGCCTGGCCCGGCTGCATCTTCGGATGCGACTGCTACCACTGGCTCGCGCCGAGTTCGAGGCACTCGTCGCCACCGGTTCCCTCGAGCCCGGAGCGCTGGCCGACCTTGCCGAGGTGCGCTGGAGGAGCGGTGATCTCGCCGGAGCCGGAGATGCGGCGGCGGCACATCTCGAGAACGGTGGCGGCGAGGCGCGGGCGCTCGCGATCGCGGCCGAAGCGGCTGCGGCGATCGGGCGAACCGCCGAGGCCGGCCGTCTCGCGACTCGCGCGCTGCGTCACCTCGACGGGTCGCTCGATGACCTGTTCGCCGGGATGCCGAAGAGTGCCGTCTGGCCGACCGAGTCGACAGCGTCCGGGGAGGCCGCCGTGGCCCCCGCAGTTCGGGAGCCGATCGTGGAACTCGACGCGGCCCGCTCTGCCCTTTCCGAGGGCCGGCCGGCCTCGGCCGCGATCCGCCTCGCCCTGGTCCTGCGCATGGAGCCGAGTCTCGCGCCGGACGTCCTCGACCTGATCGCCGACCGGTCCGGTCCGGCGTTCGACGTTGTGCGGGGAGACGCCTATCGCATCGTCGGGCACGAGGTCGAGGCGCAGCGGGCGTTTGCGGATGCCGGCGCGCTGCTCGACGACGACATGCGGATCGCTCGCGACGAGGACTCGGTAGACGGGTAGCGCTGCTGGAACGGGGCGCGGTACGGTAAGGTTCGCGCCGAACCCCATGCCTCCGCAGATTGGTGCCAACCTCGTGAACGAACGGACGCTTGTCCTGGTCAAGCCCGATGGCGTACAGCGGCTGCTCGTCGGCCGCATCATCGGTCGCTTCGAAGAGCGCGGTCTCAAGATCGTCGGACTGAAGCTCGTCCATGTCGATCGGTCGCAGGCCGAGCGTCACTACGAGGTTCATCGAGAGCGGCCGTTCTTCGACGGCCTCGTTGACTTCATCACGTCGAGTCCGCTCGTCGCCATGGCCCTCGAGGGGCCGAACGCGATTGCCGTGGTCCGATTGATGGTCGGGGCGACGCGCCCACACGAGGCTGCGCCGGGCACGATCCGTGGCGACTTCGCGCTCGAGACGGCCCAGAATCTCATCCATGCGTCGGACGGCGCGAACACAGCCGTCGCCGAGCTCGCCCTCTGGTTCCAGTCCGAAGAACTGGTCGATTACGAACGAGACGTCGACCGCTGGGCGCTCGCCCCGGCCGACTGACCCGCGCCCGAACCTACGGGCTGGCCACCGGCTCGAAGGATGGGGCCGGGTTGGCGCTCGGGGCGTCGACCGTCGGCAAGGTCGACTCCGCTGAAGGTGCACCGGACGGCTCGACGTCCGGAGAGCCGGCGCCCGTCGAGGTGGGCGATGCATCGACCGGCGACGCCGGGACGCTGCTGCCGGCTCCAGGCGTTGCGCCACCCGGATCCAGGGTGGACGATGGTTCGCCCGGTCCCTCGGGCAGGAACGATTCGACCGGCCCGTTGCCGGGCGCGGCCTCAGCGGCGGCCGGGACCGCTCCGAGCCCGCCGGCCGACACGGTGATCGCGAGCCAGGCCATGATGAACACGATCCCGGCCGCGATCGGCGATCGATTGGCCCGCCAGGCAGCGGGGAGCGCGCGGAGCACCGCGATCGGCAGCGCCTCCTGGAGCGGCGATCTCGGGCGCGTTCGCGCTTGCTCATGTGCCGCGCCCGCATCGCCGTCAGCGGCGACCGGCGCGGCCTGGGCCGTGGCCGTCGTATCCAGTGCCGCTGCCGCCCCGGAACTGCGCCTGACCGCTCTCGCCACGGCCCGGACGCCGGCGCGGCCCATCCGTCCCGCCGAGTCCGCCATGCGCGTCACGCGGCCCGTTGGCAAGCGCGGTCCCGGCCACGTCGGCATCGGACCTGGGGCCGTCCTGACGAATGCGCTGGGTCGACCGAAGCCGGTCACGAGCAACCGGCCGAGATAGCCGATCGGCGAGAGGCCACCGATGACAAGGAGCGCCAGGACCGGACCATCGGCAACGAGGTCGATCAGGCTCGCCCGTGAATCGAACGCCGCGAGGCCGGGCAGCCCGACCGCGGCGACGAGGATGACCACGAACGACGCGGCGAGGACCGGTGACTGCCTGGCCCACCCACTGAGCTCACTGATCCGCCGGGTCCCAAACGTGTGCCGAGCGGCCGCGGCCCATGCGGCCAGCGCCGACTTGACGGCGATCACCGCGAGGATCCACAGGCGGACCGGCTCCCAGGCGGCAGGATCCAGCGCGGCCACGGCGAGGAGGATGATGCCGGCATCCTGCACGAGCGAGTAGGCGACGATGTGTTCGACGTCGTCGTGCAACCAGGCCGCGACCGCGCCCAGCAACAGGCTCGCGCCGGCGACCACCAGCACGATCCAGCGTTCGACGGCAAGTGGCTCGCCGAGTGTGCCGACCGAACTGTCGAGCCAGGCGATGACCACGACGGCAAACGCGGCTGGCCCAAATGCCAGGGCCGCAGGGAGGCCGACCGGCGGGGTCGCCTCCGCGATCCGCGCAGCCCAACCGTGGAACGGGATCGCCGCTGTCCGGATCGCCACTCCGCAGGCGGCGGCAAGGTAGGCAAGTCCGACCAGCCCGGCCCCGAACGAGCGACCCACCCCGTCCACCGCATCAACCCCGGGTACCGACAGGCCGCTGCCGGCAGCTCCGAGCCAGATGATCCCGCCGGCCGCGAACAGACCGGCCAGCACCGTCGCCCGAAGGGCCCGCGCCGCCACCGTGATCCGCGGTCCGCTGCGCCGGTCGGCAATGACGACCGCGGCAGCCACCGAGCCCGCGGTCGACGCCAGGATCGCGACAGTCGGGTCGGTCGTCGCAAGGGCGAGCCCGCCCCCGGCGAGCGCGAGGAGCGCCACACCGCCCAGCGTCGCGGGTCCGCCAACCAACGACCCGAGGAGCACGAGGAGGGTGGCGGCAGCTCCGCCGAGAACGAGGTACAGCCGCAGGTAGAGCGATCCCACGATCGAGGAGCCGCCAAGAGGCAAGGCCTCGTCGGGGCGGATCGAGAGCGCCACGGCCGTCGTGCCGAGGAGTCCGACCAGAGCGACCACCGTGCCGAGCCGCGACTGCTTCTCGAACAGCAGGGTGACCATCCCTGCGACGGTGGCGATGCCGAGCGCCGCAATCACGGTCATCGCGGTCGCTCCCCGTCAATGGCGTCGTCGTGCCAGGGTCGCTCGATCGGGGTGGGCCGTCGCGCGCGGATCGGCGACGGCACGCGGGACAGGGCCAGTCCGCCACCGGACGCTGCGGCACCGAGACACACGACGGCTGTCCCAGCCGCGATCGATGCCAGCGCTGCCGCGACGATGATGTGCTCCAGCCCTCCGGCGGACCCCAGCAAGGCCATTCGAATCACGCTGAGCCCATTGAGCGCCAGGAGCAGGCCGACACCGAGGCGCAATCCATCGCGGGCCGACACGATCGGCTCCACCGCCAGCACGATCGCAACGGCGCCCGCCGCCACGGCGATAGCCGATGTCATGGCACCAGCCGGCGTACCGTCACTCCCCCCGATCCCCGGGATCGATACAGCCTCGATGGCGATCCCGAGGCCGATCGCGCCCGCCCCGACCGCCTGGAGCACCTGGACAGGCCAGCCGAGGTGGGTTCCCAGCGTGAACACGGGGCCGGAATGCAGTGCCGCTCGGATGAGGTAGGCCGCGAGGACCGCTCCCGTCAGGCGAACGGCCAGGCCGATGACCGACGGAAGCGGGTCGGCGAGGAGCGGCGCGGCCACCAACGCCACCGCGAGGCCGATCACCGCGAGGCGACCCTCCCGGGCGGACACGGCCACGACGGCACCGATGACGAGCGCCAGGGCCGCCGCGATGACGACGGGATTCACGGGACGGCGATCTGGAGTCCCGGATAGGTTGGGCTGTCGAGAATCCCAAAGGCGCCGAAGGGCCAGTAGCGCAACCAGGCCCGTCCCACGACGGAGTCCACGGGGATCGGGCCGAACGCCCGCGAGTCGGCCGAGTGGGAGCGATGGTCGCCCATGACGAACAGCTCGCCGGCTGGGACCACCCAGCGGGGCGGATCGATCGTGGTCGTGGTCGGCTCCGGACCGGCGGTCCCGTCGAAGAGGTACGGCTCGTCGATGGCGACGTCGTTCACGTAGACTCGTCCGTCCAGGATCTCGATGCTGTCTCCACCGATGCCGACGATCCGCTTGATGAACGGCGTGCCATCATCGGGCGACCAGTCGGGTGGCGGGGTGAACACGATGATCGATCCCCGCTCGTACGCGCTGAAGCGGGGCGTGAGCTTGTCGACCAGCACGTACTGGTTCGGCTCCAGCGTCCGTTCCATGGACTGCTGCTTCACCTGGTACGGCTGGGCGACAAAGTTCTGGATCACGAAGAAGATGACAAGGGTGAGAACGAGCGTCTCGACGATCTCGAAGAGACACCCGAGCGCGGGTCGTTGGGTCACAAGTCCGGCAGTATAGGGGCTGCGCCATGGTCCCGCCGATGGGGTGGATGGCAGCATGGAGGGATGGTTGCGTCGCCTGATCTCACTCGGCGGCTTTGCCGTCGCGATCGTCGTCCTTGGGCTGGTGCTGTACAACGCCACCCTCGTCGACCGGCGCGCGCCGACCGTGAGCGAGGTGCGGCTGAGCGCGACGGTGGGCGGAGCCGAACGGCTCGCCCAGACTGTCACAGCGATCGACATCACCTTCAGCGAGGCAGTCGATCACGCGTCGGCCGAGTCGAGGATCCTGATCGTCCCCGGCGTCCCCGGCGTCTTCACCTGGGACGGCCCGACGGCGATCTTCTCGCCCGCCGAACGCCTGCCCATCGACGCTGCCTTCGAGGTCAGCGTCTCGCCTGGATTCAGCGATCTCGCTGGGAACGTGGCAACGAGTGGACTCCAACCTTGGGCCTTTCGTTCGGTCGGCGCCCCAACGGTCGTCGCGGTTGAGCCCGCCGACGGCTCCACCGAGCTGAGCGTCGATACGGCGATCGTCGTCCGATTCGATCGGCTCATGGATACGGCGTCGGTGGAGCGCTCGATCCGCCTCGAGCCACCGGTCGTGACCCGGCCGTCGTGGTCCGGCGAGACCCTGACATTGACCGCGGTGGCCCCACTCAGGTTCGGCACGACCTATTCGATCTCGATCGGCGGTCAGGCCGCGGACACCGGCGGAAACCGGCTCGGCGCGCGATTCAGCTCGCGGTTCTCGACGGTCCGGGCAGGCGTCGCCGTGGAGGCCACCGTGCCGGCGGACACGGTCTCCGGCATCGGCATCCGGACGCCGATCGCGGTGATCTTCGACGCGCCGATCGACCCTGCCACGATCGGTCGGGCGTTGACCATCGATCCGCCAATCGATGGCTCCCTGCAGGTCGTCGCGCTGCCGTCGGACCTTGAACCGACCGAGCCGGGAGCGGAACCCGATCCGGCAACAGGGCGGGTCCTCTTGTTCACTCCATCGGCGCCCCTCGCCGAGCACACGACGTACCAGGTGACGCTCGCGCCGGAGGTCGCCCGCCTGGGCGATCCGGGCCGCGTCGCGCCGGGTCGCTCGTGGGTCTTCACGACCGGGTCGCCGACCAGTTCGGCCCAGAACCAGGTCGCGTTCCTCACCGCGCGCGCCGGGATCCGCGGCGTCTGGCTCATGAACCCGGACGGTACCAACCAGCGGCAGTTGACAACGACGCTCGCGCCCGTATCGGGGTTTGACGTGTCGTCCGATGGTTCGCTGATCGCCTTCGCAGCGGCTGGTGTCGTGTCGACGATGGCGATCGACGGCTCCGGCCAGACGGCCGTCACCGAGCCGGGGCGAATCGAGGCGGCACCGAAATTCACGCCAGATGGGCGCTCGCTCGTCGTCGGCCGTCGCGACGTCACCGGCGCCGACACCGGGTACTGGCGTGTGCCGGTGCCGGGCACTCTGGTCGGCGGGCTGCCGACACGTCAGCTGCTCCCCGACGGCGCCCCACCCCTGGGATCCGTCGCGCTCACGGGCGACGGCGACGCCGGCGGTCCGGGCACGTCCGTGTGGACCACTCGTACCGCATTCGATCCAACGGGCCGGTGGGCGCTGGTGGTGACGGGGAGCGGCGACGTTCGGTTGATGGACCTGGATCCCGGCTTCGGGCTCGAACCTGTAACGGTCGAGGTCGGGCTGGTGGCCGACGCTGCTCCGGTCTGGGTCGCTGCCCGAGGCGGTTTCGCGGTGATCGCCCGTGAGCCGTCCCGCCAGGCTGTCGCCGTGTGGATCGTGCGGCCCGACGGGGCTCGGACGTCCGTCGGATCGGCCAGCGGATCGGTCGCTGCCAACAGCGACGGCAGCCTCGCCTTCGTGGAGCCCGACCCGGCGACGGGGACGACCCGAGTCGTGATCCTCCGACCATCTGGCGAGCGGGTCGCCATCACGACGGCGCGCCCCGGCAACGACGATCGTTGGCCGCGGTTCGCGCCCGGCGGGGGATCGATCCTGTTCGGACGCGCCATCTCCGGCGATGCCGGCGAGGCCGACGGGTCCGACGGCATCTGGACGGTCCGCCTCTCGACGGGAGCGGTGGGCAGGTTGACGGCAGACGGCGTCCAGCCGGCCTGGCTGCCCTGACCCCGTCGTAACCGGGCGCGGTTTGACCCCGAGTTTCGCCGCTTGCTACACTCCGCGCTGGCCTGAACGGACCGCTTCGGGTCACCCGCAGCGGTCCTCCTGCCGTTTTCTCTCCCCGGGACATCCCGCCTGCGGGCGGTGCGCGCCTCGCGCCCCGGCAAACGACCCGACTGAGGAGGATCCTAAGCCCTGATGAGCGCTGAAACGCTCCAATTGATCGTTCCCGTGGCGGGCATCGTCGCGGTCCTGTTCGCGTTCTACCTGGCGCGCGACGTCCTCTCTCGCGACACCGGCACACAGGCCATGGTGGACGTGGGCGACATGATCCGCGAGGGCGCCGACGCCTTCGTGAAGCGCCAGTACACGACGATCGGCCTGCTCGCTCTCGGCGGCTCGGTCATCATCGGCGTCGTCATCGCTCTCGTCGAGACGAAGGATGTCGCCGACGTTCCGTCGCTCGCCGGCGCCCCGATCGGGATCATGACCGGCGTCGCCTTCCTCGTGGGCGCGAGTGCTTCGATGCTGTCGGGGATCATCGGCATGACGATCAGCGTCCGCTCGAACGTCCGCACCGCGGCCGCGGCGCGACGCAGCCTGGTCGAGGCGGTCCAGGTCGCGATGCGCGGGGGCGCCGTCTCGGGCTTCCTCGTCGTCGCACTCTCGCTGCTCGGCGTGTGGGGCATCTTCACGGTCTACGACACGTTCATCGCCGACGTCACCGCGGCCCAGGCACCGTTCCTCATCGTCGGCTTCGGGTTCGGGGCCTCATTCGTCGCCCTGTTCGCCCAGCTCGGTGGCGGCATCTACACGAAGGCCGCCGACGTCGGGTCGGACCTCGTGGGCAAGATCGAGGCCGGCATTCCCGAGGACGATCCCCGCAACGCGGGCGTGATCGCGGACCTCGTCGGCGACAACGTCGGCGACTGCGCCGGCCGTGGCGCCGACCTCTTCGAGTCCACTGCGGCCGAGAATATCGGCGCGATGATCCTGGGCGTGGCGGCGTTCGCGATCGCCGAATCGGCCGGCTGGCCCAGCCCGGAAGCATGGATCTTCTTCCCGCTCGTCGTCCGGGCCTTCGGCCTTCTGGCCACGATCGTCGCCATGTTCTTCATCCGCGGCAGCGAGACCGAGAACCCGATGAACATCCTCAATCGCGGCTACTGGGTCACGACGATCCTGTCCGTGGTGGGGCTCGCGATCACCACGAACATCATGATGAATACGGGCGGCTCCACGTCGAACGGCCTGCCCGTGTGGGTGTGGTTCTTCTTCGCCGGCATCGTCGGCCTCGCGACCTCGGTGGTCTTCGTGTACATCACCCAGTACTACACGGCCGGCACGTTCCGCCCGGTCCGCGAGATCGCGGAGGCCTCCCGCACCGGCCCGGCCACGAACATCATCAGCGGCACGGCCGTGGGCTACGAGACGACCCTCGTCACCGCGGTCACGATCGGCGTCGCGATCATCGCCTCGCATTGGCTCGGCGCCCAGGCCGGTCTCACGAACGCGGCCGGCCACGACGTCGGCGGCATCTTCGGGACCGCGGTCGCGACGATGGGGATGCTCATGACCACGGCCTACATCCTGGCCATGGACACGTTCGGTCCGATCACCGACAACGCCGGCGGGGTCGCCGAGTTTAGCCGGGCCGAGGCCAGCGCTCGTGAGATCACCGACCGCCTCGATGCGGTCGGCAACACGACGAAGGCCCTGACGAAGGGCTACGCGATCGCCTCCGCGGCGCTCGCGGCGTTCCTGCTGTTCAGCGCCTACATCGACAAGGTCAACCTCATCCAGCGCAACCGCGGCGGGGAACTGCTGGAGTCGGTCAATCTCGCCGACGTCAACGTCTTCGTCGCCGCGCTCATGGGCGCGATGCTCGTCTACTTCTTCAGCTCGCTGGCCATCCGGGCCGTGGGCAAGACGGCCCAGGCGATCATCGTCGAGGTCCGTCGCCAGTTCCGGGAGATGCCCGGGATCATGGACTACAGCCAGCGCCCGGACTACGCCCGGGTCGTCGACATCACCACCGCCGCTGCGCTCCGCGAGATGGTCCTTCCGGGCCTGGTCGCGGTCGCCGCTCCCATCACGGTGGGCGTGCTCCTCGGCCACGAGGCCGTGGCCGGCATGCTCATGGTCGGCACGATCGCCGGCGTCATGCTTGCGACCGTCCTCAACAACGGCGGTGGAGCGTGGGACAACGCCAAGAAGTACATCGAGGCGGGCAATCTCAAGGACGAGGACGGGAACGTTCTCGGCAAGAAGTCCGCCGCTCACGCGGCGGCCGTGGTCGGCGACACGGTCGGCGATCCGTTCAAGGACACGGCGGGCCCGTCGCTCCACGTCCTCGTCAAGCTGCTGGCGACGATCACCCTCGTCCTGGCACCGCTCTTCATCCGGTAGTGCGGTAGATCGGGCGGCCGGCCGACAGCCCGCCCCCCCCCCACCCCC
>JANNUK010000521.1:0-4685 GCA_031395155.1 Chloroflexota bacterium
CGCGGCTCCGAGCGGCGTTGCTCGGGCGGTCGCACACCGTCGTCGTCAACGTCCCGTACCGGCGCGAAGAGCACGACGCCGAGAGTCCGCCGGCCCGTTGGGAGACCGACGGAGAAGTCACCGCCATCACCGGCAAATGACGCCACTGGCGGCCGTAAGCTGGACTCGGGACCGGCTGACCGCACCCGAGGCGCAGCAAACGGCCGGCGGGACTGAGCTAGCGTGAGGTCCGAGGGCGTCGCCCGCCGACGGATCGATCAGGCAGATTTCCGCCGGGTAGCATCCGTAGTGCGGGCCTGGCTGCGCACGATGGGCGGCGGTAGCAACCATCCAGTGGCTCGCCCACATGGATCGGTTGCTCGGTAGAGAACCCTCACCGTGCACGCAGGTCGGCGAGACGACGTCTCACGGGGCTCGGCGAGGCGACGAGGACGTCCATCTGGCGCTGGGTCGCCTGCGGCGAGAGGGCGCCGCGCAGGTGTCCGGCCCTCATCCCAATCGGTCGGCCGCGGCGATCCAGTCATCGCGGCCCTCAACGGGACCGGTGGGTTGCTAACGCGCATCCGACACCCTCCGGGCGCGCCATGACGTCCTGCGGCAGGACGAGGGCCAGGCCGTCCGAATAGGCGCCCGGCGCCAGGCGTCTCGCGACGAACGGCGGTCCCGTCCCGCTTCGCGCATCTCGCGCAGGGCCGGCCGACTCATGACGACGATATGGGCCGACCCGGATCGATTGACCGTCATCCAGGGGCGCCCGCTGCCCAGCTGGTCCTGATGCTGTCGTTCGGTCGTGCCCATCGGCCATCAGGATCGGACGACTTCAGGGTCAGACGGTGAGCCGCGGTCAGTCCAGGAGCTCGATGGCGAGCGAAGTGGGCCCGGGGCCGTTGATCGCGTTGAGGTCCTGCGGACAGGCAGACAGCACGACGATCGCGTCCATGTCGGCCCGCAGGGTCACCGAATCGCCCCGGCGAGTTCTCGCCGGTGCGAAGCCCAGCGCCCCGTCGGGGCCGATCGGGATGTCCATGAACAGGTTGATCGGCTGCGGGATGTCGACGCGCGGGTAGCCCAGCTCCGCGGTCGCCCGCTCGAGGTTCTCCCGACACGAAGCGTGCCAGCCGGTTTCGCCCAGGAGGCGATAGCGCTCCGCGTCGCAGGCGGCCATGAGCATGTCGTGGACGCCCGGCGAGTCGTCGGCGACGAGCGTGAGGATCGACCGGCGACGGTTCGTCAGGAAGGCCTCGCCCACTCTCGGGAAGAGACGCGCCAGGCCGACCCGAGTGTGTTCGGCGGAGGCGTACTCGTTGATGTCGTCGGCCGAGAAGGCGAACAGGTCGCCGACTTGCTGACCCTCGAGGTCGACGACGCGGAAGCGCCCGCCGGCGGGTATGCGCACGGCCCGACCCTCGCGCGCGGGCACGACGATGCGCTGATCGACTCGGTCGAACATGCGGCGCCTCATGTAGAGCACCGGGACGCGAGCGTCGCGCGCGTGTTGCAGAGCGCGAATCGCGTCGAGGTGCGGGGGTATGGACGGCACCATCTTCCCACTGTGCCCAGTCCGTTCCTGTTTCGAACCGACGGAATCGCTTGCCGTCTGGCCACTGTTCCTGGCCATTCGGGCACCGTGGTGCGGCTTCGGCGAACGGCTAGGCGAGCCCTCTCGCGGCCCAGGCGCGCGCGGTCACCACGAACGGTTCATCCGGGAATCCGGCGCGGCACAGCCCCCGAAGCTCAACCTGTTTAGCCGGATCGAGACGGGACGTGTAGCTTCCGGCAGGCCCGACCCCGAGGGTGAACGGTTCCCACCACTCCTCGAACGTCGGGTGCTCGACGCTCACCGAGAGGAGCGTGCCCCCGATCTCGCGCAGCCCCGCGGCCTCGAACAACTCCTCAAGGTGCCCCTTCCGCGCACCCGCGAGATCGGATTCGGACTCGACCTTGGGGTCGAGAAGGCGCGCCGCGTTCCAGAACAAGCCGAGCGGTCCCTGCCCGCCGGCATGGTCCCAGACGCAGGCTGCGACCACGCCGTTCGGTCGGGACACGCGCGCCATCTCCGCCAATCCGGCAACCGGGTCCGCCATGAAGTGAACGACGAGCTGCGCCAGGACGACGTCGAATGAATGGTCCGCGAACGGCAAGTGCTCGGCCGACGCCCGTTCCACGCTGACGCCGGATAGACGTTTCCGAGCCGTGTCGACGAACGACTCCGACGGATCGACGGCCGTCACCGCGGCCGAGCCAAGACGCCGGACCAACTCCGTCGTGAGTGCGCCTGGGCCGCAGCCGACATCGAGCGCGCGCTGACCGCCCGCCACACCCGCGAAGGATGCGAAGTGGGGAGCCAGCGGGACCGAGTAGCGGCCCATGAAGCGGTCGTAGGCCTCGGCGGCAACGGCGAAGCTCATCGGGACAGTCTGAGGTATGTGTCACCGTGTCGTTCGTGCGCGTGCGACGACCTCCGGGCGCGCCACCGATCCAGACATCCATCCGGAGGAGGCCCGACGTTGGGGTTGCGGGCCATGCCGGGGTGGAATCCCAGTGGGCTGATCGCATCCCTGAACGCGTTGGGGATCTGGGCCCAGGATACGTCGGCGATTTGCCACTCGTCCCGTGGGCGTCCTGTCACTCCGGTTCAGCCCAGAATCACCTCGGTGGGATGTTGTGGTTGGCGCGGAAGACGTTGTCCGGATCGTACCGCCGCTTCAGTTCGCGCAATCGGGCATACGTGGGCGCCGGGTAGGCGCCTCGCACGGCTTCGGCGTCCTCGGCGCCCATGAAGTTGACGTAGGTCGCCGTGTCGCCGATCGGCAGCTCGGCGCGGAACGCGGCCGTCCAGGCCTCGTGCTCGGCCGCCCGGTTGAGGTCCTCGTAGGGCGTGATGATCCACATGAGGGCGGCTCGATCACGCCACCCGAACGCGGCCGCATCGCCCGGGACTCGCGCCATCTCGCCGCCGAACACCCGCAGTTGCACGAGAGCGCCGGGGGCGCCCGGCTCCGTGAGGCGGCGCTCGATCACGTCGATCGTCGCGTCGTCGAGGAAGTCGACATACAGGGCGCGGCTCGAGACGCCCCAGCTCGACACCTCGTCGCGGTTGACCGGAGGGAACAGGTCCGGGTACGGCTTCCAGGCCACGGTGTCGTTGATCGGCGATCCGAGGGCGCGCAGCGGTGCCAGCGCCCGCTCCCCGGCGTCCGGCGAGCCTGACCACGCGACCGAGAGGTACACGACCGGACGTCCTCGGTGCTCCTCGGGGATTGCCGGGTCAGGCGGGGCGAGCATGATGTTCGGCATCGCAGTCAGCTCGTCGGGGGCGGCGAGCAGGGTCGGGATCAGGCTGCGAAGCACCTCGCGCGTCGTCGGCAGGAGGATGTCGCCCGCGAGGACGTTGCCCAGCGGGTGGAGCCGGAACCGCAGGCGCGTGACCACACCGAAGTTCGCCCCGGCGCCGCGCACGGCCCAGAACAGATCGGGTTCCTCTTCTGCGCTGGCGATCCGCCGCCGGCCGTCAGCGGTGACGATCTCGACCGCGAGCAGGCTGTCGATGGTCATCCCGTGCTTCCGCGTCAGCCAGCCAACGCCACCGCCGAGCGTGATCCCGGCGACGCCGACGGACCCGGTGTCCCCGAAGGGCGTGACGAAACCCAGGACGTGGGTCGCGTCCGTGTACTCGCCGGCCAGGACACCCGCCTCGGCCCACGCGGTGCGGCCGGCTGCGTCGATGTCTATGCCGCGCATGGCCGACAGGTCCAGGACCAGCGCCCCATCGCCCGTGCTGTGGTTGGCCATGCTGTGTCCGCCGGCCCGGACGACCAGGGGAAGTCCCGTTTCGCGAGCGTGGGCGACCACGAGCGCCACGTCTTCCGCGTCGGCCGGCCGGACGATGAGGGCGGGGTGCCGGTCCGCCGCCGCGTTATGGACCCGGCGGGCCTGGTCGTAGTCGCGATCGCCGGGTGCGAGCACCTGGCCTCGGAACGCGCCGTCGAGCCCCAACGTGCCGTCGAGCCCCGCTTTGCTGCGCACGATCTCGTCAACCACCACGGTCGCACTCTCCCATCTCGGCCGCGCCGTCCGGCACGGCGCTCGCGATACCGTACGACTTCGAGTCCACTTGAAGTCAAGAGGCAAGTTTGTGATCATCCGCGGATGCCGCTGCTGCCCGACCAGGTCCCAATCGGCGTCCTCGCCGCGCGGAGTGGCGTGGCGACGTCCGCGCTCCGGTTCTACGAGGCCCAGGGCCTGATCCGGGCGAGTCGCAGCGAGGGCAACCAACGGCGGTACCCGCGCTACACGCTTCGCCGGGTGGCCTTCATCCGGGCGGCCCAGCGCGTGGGGCTCTCGCTCGACGAGATCGCGGCCGCGCTGGCCAGCCTGCCGTCGGAGAAGGCACCCGCCAAGGCCGACTGGGCGCGGCTCACCCGCGCCTGGCGTCCACGTCTCGACGCACGGATCCGGGAGATGGAGAAGCTCCGCGACGATCTGACCGGTTGCATCGGCTGTGGCTGCCTGTCGCTGCGGACCTGCCGGCTCCTCAACGCGGACGACGTGTCTGCACTGGAAGGCCCGGGCTCCTACCTACTCGAGGACCGGGGCTGACTGGTCCCACATCGCGAGGTGCTTCCCGACCGGGGTGGTATCCGGCCGAGTCACGTTCCCGATCACCGTCAAATGGCACGCACAAC
>JANNUK010000551.1:0-2034 GCA_031395155.1 Chloroflexota bacterium
CCCGACGCTGCAAGCCCCTGGAGGTTGGACAGGTAGCGGCCACGGCCGGCATCAGAGAAGACGTACGTGGTGAAGCCGGGACCCCCCTCAGGGACCGCGCCCCGGGTCAGGACCGTGTACGCGGTCCGGGTCTCGACGAGCCGCGACTGAACGACGGTGAAGCGGCGGGTGAGCCTGTCGGAGAGCGTGGCCGCACCACCACCGCTCGAGCCCGCGATCGTGATCGCGTGGACGCCGACCGACAGCTTCGGCAGCGGCACCGCCACGTCCTCGAAGGCCGTGCCGCGGATCGTCGTCCTCGACAGCCCGAGCGACCCCGACGTCAGGGTGAATGCCACCGGGTCGCCGTCGTCCAGCCCGGAACCGTACGCCCGGAGGCGGAGGATCGGTTCGTCCGTTACGAGATACTCCGGTGCCAAGGTGGTCTCGACGAAGAACGGCAGGCCGACCGGAATCAGGATCGAGCCGGAGCCGGCCTCCGGAACGGATGTCATCGCGGCGGCGCTCAAATGCCACGAAGTCAGGTCGTCGGAGACCTTGAACGAGACCCGAGCTCGACCCTGCGCGTCGGTCGTCACCTGGCGGAACACGAGCGAATCGACGAACACGGCGCGACCTTCGTCCCCGCCACCCGCCGTGTCCCCGCCGGGAGGTGTGAGGTCAAGCGGCAGCGGGTGCGACGCATGGGTCCAGAGCATTCCGGTGCCGACCCACCCGTACAGGCCCCCCAGCGGATCTTGATCGTAGGCCGCTCCGATG
The DNA here is from genome assembly GCA_031395155.1 of Chloroflexota bacterium. Lineage (GTDB taxonomy): Bacteria > Chloroflexota > Limnocylindria > Limnocylindrales > CSP1-4 > CAKKPP01. Next base: position 760 of record JANNUK010000551.1, read on the forward strand.
GCAAAGAGCTTCTCGTCCACGGCCCGCAGGACAACCGATGCGGACACAGCTCGCCCGGCGCGGTTGGTCGTCCGGACGTCTACCGTCACGGTCTCGCCCGGCGCGTACCGCTCGCGATCCGTCGCCAGTGCGACCGTCAGCTCGCGCACCGCCGTGTCGAACGACGCGTCGAACGAGGCGATCGGGACCATGGCCTCGCCGGTGAACCGCACGCCTGCGATCGCCAGGTTCGGGATGTCCGCGGTCGCGAAACGCGCCTCGAAGTTCGGCGTCCCTCTGACGACCACATCACGCAGGCCACGCTGGGCGGTGAAGAATAGGTAGCGGTTCGAGCCGCCGGAGGGTAGGTCGCCGCGGTCGTCGCGCGCCACGAGGCAGAGGGGATCGCCGAGGGCGAGGCTGGCCGATTGCTGTCCGAGCTCGTCCTCAGGACCGCAGGTCGCCTCGAGGCGAGGAATCTGCGACCAGCTGTCCGGGATCGCCCAGGGGACGCTCGCATAGACCGCCAGGCGGGTCGTCCGACCCTGCGGATCGGTCGTCGACAGGACGATGTCGTAGCTATGATCGGCAGTCGCGGGAACACTGAGGCTGAACGTGCCGTCCGGCGCGCTGGTCAGGGTCTCGGTGCCTCGCGCCACCCGGTCGATCCGGGACTCGTACTGGTCAACGACTTGCTTGGCGATGAAGTCGTAGACCCCACGACTCTTCACGCGGACCGGCACCAGTTCGGTGATCTCCGCTGTCACCCGGGAACCGGCGACCGGCGGACCGTTCGGGTCGACGCTCCACGCGTCCCTGTCCCAGGCCTGCTCGAGCCGCTCGACGGCGACCGTGTGGAGCGAACCCGTCACCGTGACGCGACCCGCCCCGATCGTGCCCTCGCCGTCCAGCCGGACGCTGGCGGGAAAGACGAGGAGACTTGCGGATGCGCTGATCTCGCCCTCCTCGCCCAGGGTCGGCTGGACAGAGACATAGGACGAACTGGTTGCCTTCGCCGTGGCAGTGGCGACGCCCGCGCGATCGGTGGTGATCCGCTGCTCGCCGAACAGGTTCGCCGTCAGATCAACGCCCGGCACGGACACGCCGTCGAAGAATGTCGCCCGGGCGGTGAGGGTGACCGAGTCGCCTGCGAGCAGGACATGACGGTCCGTCTCGATCGCGAGCTGATAGGCAGGCTTGCGGATCACCGCGACGTTGAACCAGCTGTCGGCGATTCGGTCGCCGCCCGACCAGAGTTGCAGGATGTACGAACCGTAGGGAAGATCGCTGAACGTG
>JANNUK010000580.1:0-3211 GCA_031395155.1 Chloroflexota bacterium
CGTCGGCTCCCAGCTCGAGCCCCACGACCGCGTCGACATCGTCGGACCGAGCCGTCAGCATGATGATCGGCGTGTCCCCGCGGCGGCGCAGCTCGCGACAGACGTCGAAGCCGTCGACCTTGGGGAGCATCAGATCGAGGATCACGAGCGACGGGTCGTGCCGGGCGTGGAGGACGAGCGCTTCCTCGCCGTCACCGGCGGCCACGACCGCATAGCCCTCCTTCTCCAGATAAAGGCGGAGCAGGTCGACGATGTGGCGCTCGTCGTCGACCACAAGGATCGTTTTCACCCGCCGAGGATACGCCGGGGCTCTGGGCGCCCGTCGGTCCCACGTAAGCGGCGTGTAAGGCGGACGGGCCAACGGACTCGCGGCATCACGGCCGGTCGCCGCAATAAGCTAGGATCGGCAACCCATGTTCGGAACCCTCCTTGGGCCGCTCCCGCGGCCCGAACCATCCGCCGGCGACGCCCCGCGCGGTGCTGCACGCGACCTCGAGGACCTCGTGCGCGAGGCGATCCGGGCGCAGGAAGCCGCCTGTCTCGAACCAATCACGGACGGCGGACTGCGTCACCCTGATCTATTCGACGCGAACGCCCCGGACGACGCAGGCGCATCGGCCGTCGACGATTGGCACTTCGCCGCCGCATGCACCGAGGTCATGGTCAAGCAGGCACTCCCGGGGCCCTACACGCTCGGGCGGCGACTGGCCGAAGGTGGTGTCGCCGATGGTCGGGACGCCGCCTCGGACCACACCGCGCGCGTCCTCAACGGACGGATCCACGACTTGATCGATGCCGGTTGCCCCTACATCGAGATCCACGAACCGGACGCGACGCTGATCGGCGATGACCCGGACGAGCGTCGTCGGTTCAAAGGCGCCCAGGAGGTCCTTCTTGACGCTGTCAAGGGCGCGCACATGTCGCTGGTCATCACGGGGGGAAACGCCGATGCCGCCGGCCCGGACACCATCCTTGTCGCGGGCTATCAGAGCCTCGCCGTCGATCTGATCGCCGGACCGGACAACTGGCGACTCATTGCCAGGGCACCCGAATCGTGGGGCATCGTCTGTGGCGCCCTCCGGATCACCGAGGGCACTGACGACGGCCCGGAACTTCTCGTCTGGGCGACGCGGTACGCGGCATCGACGGGTGGACGCGGGCTGGTGCGCGTGGGGCTCGGCACGGCCGGCGGGCTCGCCGCACTGGCCTGGCCCGACGCCGTCACGAAGATGGAGCGCCTTGGCCGGGCCGCCCACCTGGCCGGCCTGCCGCCGGGCGAGGAGTTGGCGAGCTCGCTCGATCCGCGCGCCCTCGACCTGAAGAGCCGGGCCTTCGGACGACGCATCCCGAAGCGCAACCTATCGTCAACGGATCCGCCCACCAAGGGAGTCTGAATGAGCAGGTTCTGGCACGGCTTCGCCGACATGCATACCGTCGCGTCGAGCGAGCTCGTCATCGAGCGGGCCGACGGGATCCGCCTCGTCGATACGGCCGGCAATGAGTATCTCGACGCCACGGCCGCGCTCTGGTACTGCAACGTCGGGTATGGCCGCCAGAGGATCGCCGACGCCGTCGCGGACCAGCTGACGCGGCTATCCTCGTATTCGTCGTTCGGCGCGTACACGAGCGAGCCGTCGCTTCGCCTGGCCGACCGCCTCGCGGCGATGTCGCCGATCCCCGATACCGTCGTCTTCCTCGGCTCGGGCGGCTCCGATGCGGTCGACACGGCGGCCAAGCTGGCCCGCCGCTACTGGGACGTGCTCGGCCGGCCCGAGCGACGCATCATCGTGTCGCGGGAGCTCGCCTACCACGGGATGCACGGCTGGGGGACGTCTCTGGTCGGGATGGCCGCGATGCGCAACGGATACGGCGGCGACTTCATCGACGAGGTGGTTCATGTGGGATCGATGGACGTGGACGGCCTTGGGCGCCTGTTCGAGGAGCGCGGCGCGGAGATTGCGGCGTTCATCGGCGAGCCGGTCATCGGTGCCGGCGGCGTCATCCCGCCGACGGACGACTACTGGCCGGCGGTGAACCGGCTCTGCCGCGAGCACGAGGTCCTGCTCATCGTCGACGAGGTGATCACCGGGTTCGGGCGGACGGGGGAGTGGTTCGCGACGACCCGATATGGGATCGAGCCGGACATGATCACGTTCGCCAAGGGCGTTTCGTCGGGTTACGTGCCGCTGGGCGGCGTGCTGGTCGGGAAGCGGGTGCGGGCGCCGTTCTGGGACGACCCGGTGCCGGGCGCCGTCTTCCGCCACGGCTACACCTACTCGGGCCACGCGGGTGCGGCGGCCGCAGGGCTGGCCAACCTCGACATCCTGGAGGAGGAGGCCCTCGTCGATCGCGTCAAGTCGTTGGAGCCGGTGGTGGACGCCGCTCTGCGACGCCTCGAGGGGCTGCCTCTCGTGTCGGAGGTCCGGACTGTCGGCCTCACCGGCGCGGTCGCCTTCGATCCCGAGATCCTTGCGGCCGACCCGGGCCTGCCGGAGCGGGTCGTGACGGCCGCGCAGCGCCATGGCGTCGCGACCCGCGTCCTTCGCGGGCATGCCCTCCAGTTCTCGCCGGCGTTCACGATCACCGAAGGCGAGATCACGGCGATCATTGAGGGCTTCGGGGCCGCGATCGACGAGGTTGCCGCCGCGCGGTGACCGTCTCGCCCCTTGCGAATTGGCCTTGATTCCAACCCGCCACGGTGCCAGCATTGACGGCCTTCACACGCGGCATCAAACCAACCCCTGGGAAACGCGACGCAGCCGGTCCAATCTCGCCGGCCTGTGCGCACGGAAGGAGGTCCAGCCGGTGACCGAGCACATCACGCTCACGGTGAACGGCGTCAGCCGATCCCTGGATGTGGAGCCCAGACGGCTCCTGGTCCAGGCCATCCGCGAGGACCTGGGCCTCACCGGGACCCACATCGGTTGCGACACGTCGCAATGTGGCGCGTGCACCGTTCAGCTGGACGGCATGGCGGTGAAGTCGTGTTCGATGCTGGCCGTCCAGGCCGACGGTCGCTCGATCACGACGATCGAGGGGATGGGGACCCCCGAGAACCTCCACCCGATCCAGGCCGCGTTCTGGGAGAAGCACGGGCTCCAGTGCGGGTTCTGCACCCCGGGCGTGATCATGACCGCGGCCGACCTGCTGGCGTCGAACCCGGCACCGAGCGAGGAGGAGATCCGCCACGCGCTGGAGGGGAACCTCTGCC
>JANNUK010000588.1:0-13655 GCA_031395155.1 Chloroflexota bacterium
GCTACGACCAGGCCGAGCTGAGGCTGGTCCAATCCTTCGCCACGGACGACGCGGTGGACGGCGAGCGCGAGTTGATCCCCGGCGTCACGGTCGTGGCGACAGGCGGGCACACGGCGGGGCACCAGGCCATCGTCGTGCGCGGACGCACAGGGACCGTCGGCTTTTTCGGCGATCTGTGCATGCGTCCCTGGAGCGCCGATCCGACCTGGTTACCCAGCTTCGACGACTTCCCGTTGCGCAGCGTGGAGGCCAAGGGGGAGCTGTTCTCACAGGCCGCCGATGAGCGTTGGCGGATCGCGCTCTCCCACGAGCCGAGCCGGCCGATCGGGCGGCTCGAGCGCGAGGGCACCACCTTCCGGTACGTCGCCGACTAGGTGAACTACACCTAGGATACGCGGCGATTTGACGCCTGACGAGAACGGATCGTCACTGCGTCCGATCCCGCGATCGTCAGGCCGAGACCACCTCGCGCAGGCGGCCCGTCTCGACCTCGAAGATCAGGCCGCGCACGGCGACGGCGGCGATCCACGGATGCGACCGGATCCGGGCCACCTGGCGGCGCAGATTCGCCTCCACGTCGTCGAACGCACCGAAGCCGTCAACACCGGCTGCCAGCTCACCGGGTGGCAGGCGCGCTTTGAGCGCTGCCGTATCGGCGCCCTGGAGGCCGCAGCCCGTGTGCTCGATCACGATCACTTCGGTGGTCCCGAGCAGCTGCTGGCTGACGACAAGCGAGCGGATGACGTCGTCGGTCGCGAGGCCGCCCGCGTTGCGGATGATGTGGGCGTCGCCGGTACGCAGCCCGAGCGTTTCGCCGATGTCGAGCCGCGCGTCCATGCAGGCGACGATGGCCAGGCCGCTGGCCGGAGCGGCGGTCAGCGCCGATCGGTCGAACGTCTCCACGTAACGCTGGTTCTCCCCGAGGATCCGCTCGTACTCACGGGTCCGTGCAGGGCGCGCTCGAGTCACCGGACCGGGCCGAACAGGAGCGACAACCAGGTCTCGAGCGGCGTCGTCTGGATTGCCTCGGCGCCCACGCGTGTGGCCGCCGAACCCGGCGCGTCGGGTCCCAGGGCGGGCGGGTCGGCGGCCAGCGTGAAGGGAATCTCGTCGGCTTCGCCCAATCGATAGGCTCGTGCCTGCTGGGAGACGTACTCCGGGTCCTGGATGCGTTGGAGTTCCTCTTCGGCCGCCGCCAGATGCGCGACGAGGCGGGCATTGACCGCGCGCATCTCGTCGGCGCGCGCCGCGATCGTGGCGGCGTCGCCGATCTGGCCGACGAACGTCACCAGGATCCATGCGCTGACGAGCGCCCCGGCAATCCATGTGAGGCGGCGCCGAGACAGGCCGCCCAGCGGCAACGCGGCAAGCTCGGCGGCGGCGAGGTCGCCGAGGCGGGAGCGTTCGCCGGTGGCGAAGTCGGGCAACACCGCATCAGGCGCATCGAGGTCGCTGCCGCTACTCCCGTCGAGATCGACCGGGGTCGCCTCGACGGCGCGCGGGGGGCGGTCAGGCATCGAAGCGGACCGATCGATCATGGTGGCGGCGAGCGTAGCTGCCGGCAGCTGACGTGTCAACTCGCCGGGCATGACAGCCAAGCTGGCACGAACGCTTGCCACGGTGCTCTACACTGCGCGTGATTTCGTACAGATGTTCTGTATCGTGGAGTCCCAGATGCGAACGTACGCCCCGGCCGCCGTCGATACGGTCCTCGCCGACCTCCTCGCCGAGCCGTCGATCGCGCGCGGCGTCGTCCATCACGAGATCGTCCCGGCCCGGTCGGCGATCCACGCGCCGTTCCCGGATTGGCTCGATGGGCGGATCGCCGACGGTCTCCGCAGCCGGGGCATCGACGCGCTCTACACGCACCAGGCCGAAGCCATCGATGCCGTCCACGCGGGCGACGATGTTGTCGTGGTCACCCCGACCGCGTCGGGCAAGACGCTGTGTTATGCCCTGCCGGTCCTCCAGGCGATCGCCGACGACCCCGCGTCCCGCGCCCTGTTCATCTTCCCGACCAAGGCCCTCGGCCAGGACCAGGTGGCCGAGTTCGGGGAGCTTTCCCGCGCGGCAGGCCTGACCGTCTCCGCGGCGACATATGACGGTGATACGCCGGCCCCCATCCGGCAGGCCATCCGAAGCGCGGGCCAGGTGGTCGTGACCAACCCGGACATGCTCCACGCCGCGATCCTCCCCCACCACACCAAGTGGTTCCAGCTCTTCGAACAACTCGAGGTCATCGTGATCGACGAGCTGCATACGTATCGGGGCGTGTTCGGCAGTCACGTCGCCAATGTGCTGCGGCGTCTCCTGCGAATCTGTGCGCACTACGGCAGCCGTCCCGTGATCGTCTGCTGCTCGGCAACGATCGGCAACCCGGCCGAGCTGGCGCGAACGCTGACGGGCCGCGACGCCCGCCTCGTCGATCGGAACGGCGCACCGGCCGGCCAGCGCCACGTGATCCTCGTGGACCCACCCATCCTCGATCCGTCGAGCGGCGCCCGGGGCTCCGCCCTGACGCTCGCCAACCGCTGGGCGTTGCCGTTCCTGCGAGCCGGGCGCCAGACGATCGTCTTCGGACGATCGCGCGTCGCCGTGGAGATCCTCCTGACCGGACTGCGCGAGGCGCTTCGCGAGGGCTTCGGGCCTCGTTCGCGCGTTCGTGGGTATCGCGGCGGCTACCTGCCGACCGAACGGCGAGCCATCGAACGCGGGCTGCGCGACGGCGAAGTGCTCGGGGTGGTCGCGACGAATGCGCTCGAACTCGGCGTCGACATCGGCCGGCTTGACGCATCGATCCTGGCCGGTTATCCGGGATCCGTGGCGGCCACCTGGCAGCAGTTCGGTCGCGCCGGTCGTCGCCAGGGAACCAGCGTGGCCGTCCTCGTGGCCTCTGGCTCGCCCGTGGACCAGTACGTGATCCATCACCCGTCGTTCCTCCTCGGGGGCTCCCCGGAGGAGGCGCGCCTCGATCCCGACAACCTGCACGTCCTCCTCGCCCACCTCAAGGCGGCGACCTTCGAGCGTCCATTCGAGCCCGGCGAGCCGTTCGGTCCCGAGCCTGCCGACGAACTCCTCGCCTTCCTGGCCGAGGAAGGTCACGTCCGCCAGGCAGGCGACGGGCGCTGGTACTGGTCAAGCGAGAACTTCCCGGCGTCGGCCATATCGCTGCGGGCAGCTGCCGAGGAGAACGTGCTGATCATTGACACGACGCCGGATCGGCCGCGGGTCATCGGCGAGGTCGACCTGTTCGCAGCCCAGACGCTCGTCCACGAGGACGCGATCTACCTGCACGAGTCCGTCCAGTACCACGTAGACCGCCTGGACTGGGACGAGCGCAAGGCGTACGTCCGACGTGTCGACGTCGACCATTACACCCAGGCCGACCGCGCGGTGACCCTGAAACCGCTCGATGTGTTCGGGGAGGCCGAGACCGTCGGCGGGACGCGCGTTCACGGCGAGGTGATGGTCGCCAGTCTCGCCACGATCTACAAGAAACTGAAGTTCGTGACCAACGAGAATCTCGGCTGGGGTCGCATCCACCTTCCGGAGATCGAGCTGCAGACGACGGCCTACTGGCTGACGGCGGGGCAGCTCCGGGGCGCATGGAGGCGCGACGAGCTCGACATCGCCCTGCTCGGCGCGGGGCGGGCGGTTCAGACGATCGCCTCGGTCCTCCTCATGGTCGATCCACGCGACCTCGGTCTCGTCACCCAGGTTCGATCGCCGCATCACGACGCTCCCACGATCTACCTGTACGAAGCGGTTCCCGGCGGGGTCGGGCTGTCGGAGCGCCTATGGGAGCGCCACGCGGAACTGCTCGCCGGTGCCGCGGACCTGATCGCGACCTGTACCTGCGACGCCGGGTGTCCGGCCTGCACCGGCCCCCGCCTGGAGCCCGACGTCGATGCCCGGGCGCTTGCCCGGAGGCTCCTGGGCGAGCTCGGCGCCGGCGCGACGAAGCGCGGCGGACCGGGCGCGACCTCGGCGGCATGAGCGCGGTCACGGTCGCGAGGCGTCTCGCGACCTTCCGGGCGACAGGGGCCGGAACCGGCGACGTCGGGTCGGTCGTCGATCGCGCCCGGCAGGGTGCCGACCTCGCCGCGCGACTCGCCGTCGCGGTGGGCGGTTCGGTCATGGCATCGCCGGCGGGCGCGGTCGTCTGGCTTGACGGGACGACTCGGCCGATGCCGATCGATCGGGACCGGCTGGCGAGCCTGCCCGGCCAGCCGCCGCCCGGCGTCCCCCTCGTGTGCCTCGATACCGAGACCACCGGCCTGGCGACGGCCGCCGGGACCGTCGCGTTTCTCATCGGGCTCGGTTGGTGGGAAGGCGACCGGTTCCGGCAGGTGCAGCTGCTGCTGCCGGATCATGCCGACGAGCCGGCTCTGCTCGACCTCCTCAGCGAGCTGGTGCCGCACGACGCCTGGCTCGTGACCTACAACGGTCGTGGATTCGACTGGCCGCTCCTGGTGGCCCGCTACCGGATGGCGCGACGACCGGCTCCCGCTCATGCCGGTCACCTCGATCTGCTGCCGGTGGTCCGACGCCTGTTTCGGCACCGGATGGCCAATGCCCGACTCAAGACGGTTGAGACGATGCTGCTCGGGGTCCAGCGCCATCGCGATGTGGAAGGCTGGGAGATCCCGACCCTGTATCTCGACTTCCTGCGCGGCGGACCGGCCGAACCCCTGGTCGAGGTGGTCCGTCACAACGACGAGGATGTCCGCTCGCTTGCTCGACTCCTCGTTCATCTCGACGTGGCCTACGGCGACCGGACCGCCCGACAGTCCAGGCCGCGAGGCGATCTCGCCGGGCTGGCCCGCTCGTTCGAGCGAGAGGGACGCACTGCCGAGGCCCTCGACTGTCTCGAGGATGCCGTTCTCCATCCGATCCGCGAGAACGCCGCGCCGGCAGCCGGCCGACAGGTCGCGGAGGCACCGTGGTGGTCGCCCCGAGCCCGGCCGGACTTTGGGGGCCGGGGCAGTCCCCCGCCGATTCCCGCGACCCTCCGCGATCTGTCGGGAGATCGCTGGACCGACGAGCGGCTCGCCGCCGAACGAGCGCGGATCCTCGCACGGCTCGGGCGGCCGCTGGACGCCGCCGATGCCTGGCAGTCGGCGGCCGCGGACCGTGGGGTGCTCGCGATCGTTGCCTGGATCGAGATCGCCAAGATCCGCGAACATCGGCTACGCGAGCCGGCCCAGGCGCTCGATGCGTGTCGGGCCGCCGGCCACCTGCTCGAACGATCGCGCGCCATCGGGCGTCCCCAGCCGCGCCTCGAGGCAGACCTGGTTCGCCGCGGAGCCCGACTTCGGCGGCGGCTTGGCGCGGCCGATCAGCGTCGGCGACCGGCGTCCGAGGTCAGCCGGGCGGCCACCTCGGCGCGGCTCGGGACGCCGAGCAGGCCGGGGCGTTCCACGACCAGGCTCGCCGCGGCGGCGGCGAGCCGGAGTGCCACATCCGGGTTGCGTGCGGTGGGCCCCGGGCCTGGCAACGCAGCCACCGACTCGGCCGTCCGCTCCGCCGGCATGGGGGCCAGCGAGGCCGCCAGGTAGCTCGCCAGGAAGACGTCACCGGCTCCGGTCGGATCGACCGTGGACCAACTCGCCATGGCCGGATATCGGCGCACATCGCCGTAGCCTTCCGGAGCCGTAACGAGGCGCAGGCCTCCGGCCGCCCCGAACGTGATGAGGAGGTCGGCGCCGGGTCGCACGAGCCGCGCCAGGTCCGCCAGCGCGGTGCCCGGTCGGACATCCTCACGACCCACTCCGACCACGTCGGCTCGATCGAGGAGGGGCGATGGACGCGGTTCGCGGCGCCGGACCCGCTCCCCTGCCCGCAGGACACGCAGCAGCCCCTGCCAGCCGAGCCCGACGAACGCCGTCCCCGCCGGCTGCCGGCCCCAGCTGTCGGGCAACTCGTCGGCGACTGGCGCAAGGAGCCAGGCCGGCGCTCCGCGCCAGGCATCGGGCAGCTCGGCGACCGGAATCGGCACGCCCGGCTCCAGGCATTCCTGGATCCTGCCGAGGGGCGTCTCGATGTTCTCGAACACGGGTGCCGACGAGAGGACGACGACCTTCAGCTCGGCACCGGCCGCCCGGAGAAGGTCCAGTTCCGCGGCCCTCGATCCGGCGCCATCGACCCCGACCAGGACCGCGGTCCGCAGCCCCAGCCTCGCCACCATCAGGCCGCCGTACGTGACGCCTCCCCCGAGTCGCCAGCCGCGCTCGTCGTCGGCGGCAAGATCGCGGGACGCCGAGCCCACCACGACGACATCGGGGACGGCCCGGCGGGATCCGGTCAACGTCTCGGTCCGGTGTATCGTTGGACGGGTCGTCCGGCCCCGAAACAGGGCCACCGGTCGGCAGCGCGACGGAGATCTGAATCGTGCACTTCTATGAGCTCCACGAGGGCGACGGTGACACGTTCGGGGACCTGATGCTCGTTCGTGACGATGAGATGGATCCAGAGGACTTCTTCGAGCTGGTCCAGTCCATTCGTGGCCGCGTGCAGGGATCGTTCCAGCAGGACACCCTGATCGAGGCCATCGCCGCGGAGCTCGAACGCAACCACGGTTTCACGTTTGTCTCCGACGATCGCCTCACGGCCGCGGTCAACGTGTCCCGCAAGGACGGGGACAATTTCCTCGCCGATCTGGACGCGGAGGACGACGATCGAGAGGACGATGAGGAAGGTCGAGAGCGCACCGACGAGGGCGACGACGACTTCCGCACGATCCTGGCCGAATTCGATCCCCGCGGCGACGCTCAACCAAACTGACGGCCACCCGACGCCCGCGCACGCAACGTCAGATCACCGGCTGAACAGGATCTCCATCACGTCCCCGTCGCGGACACGGTAGGTCTTGCCCTCGGACCGAAGGCGACCAGCCTTGCGGGCATCGGCGATCGAGCCGACCGCGAGCAGGTCCTCGTAGGCGACGGTCTCGGCGCGGATGAAGCCCCTCGCAAGATCCGTGTGGATCACGCCTGCCGCGTCGACCGCCGTCGCCCCATCGACGATCGGCCAGGCGCGGACTTCGTCCGGGCCGGCGGTGAGGAACGAGACGAGGCCGAGGAGGCGATACGACAGGCGAATGACGCGGTCGAGGCTGGACTCGGCGATCCCGAGCTCCTCCATGAAAGCGCCGGCTTCATCGGGTTCCAGCTCGCCGAGTTCCATCTCGATTCGGGCGGACAGCGCGTCGACGATCGCCTTGTCATGACCGTACCCCGTCGCGACCCGTTCGACGAGCGACGGGGCCTTCGGGAGGTCGGCCTCCCCGACGTTGAGAAGCACAAGCACCGGCTTCTGGGTGAGGAACCGAAACCCACGCAACGCCTTCTCCTCAAGAGCGTCCAGCTCCGTGTCGCGAATCGGGCTGCCTCCCTCGAGCACCGCCTTGAGCCGCACAAGAACCGCTTCCTCGCGCTCGGCAGCCTCGCGCTCCGCAGTGGTGCCGTGACGGCCGCTCCCCTTCAGCCGCTCGAGGCGGCGATCGGTCATGGCCAGATCGGCAAGCACGAATTCGAGGTCCAGCTGCTCCAGGTCGCGAACCGGGTCCACGGTCCCCGACGGGTGCGGGACGGTCGGATTCTCGAACGCGCGAACCACGTGGAGCAACGCGTCGGCGTCACGCAGCCGCGCGAGATGCTCGGCCGGCAGCTCCTCCGTACCGATACGACCCTCGGACGACGCCGGTGGCGCGGGAAGGTCAACGTACGTCACGTCGGCCTGCACGACCTTCTTGGGCCGAAAGATCTCGGCCAGGCGGTCGAGACGTTCATCGGGCACCTTGACGACCCCGACGTTGAGGGTCAGGCCTCCAAATCCGCCTGTTTCGGCGTGACCCCTGGTGAGCGTGTTGAACACGGTGGACTTGCCCGCCCCGGCAAGGCCGACAATGGCGATCTGCATGGTGCGAATTGTGCCTGTCGGACGCCGACCGTGCGGCCGATCAGTAACCGGCGTTCGGATCCACGACGTTGACCAGGGCCTGGCCTTCGGCGAACCGACGCAGATTCTCGCAGAAGAGGTCGACCGAGCGGTCGAGGACGCGTCCGCTCGACCACGAGGTGTGCGGCGTGAGGATGACGTTCGGGAGGTCGTAGAAGGGCGAGGAGCCACCAAGCGGCTCCTCCCGAAACGTATCCAGGATGGCGCCCCCGATGGGCCCGTCGCGGAGCGCCCGGAGCAGGGCCCCTTCGTCGACAAGGCCCCCGCGAGCCACGTTGATGAGCCACGCCCCGGGCTTCATCGCCGCAAGGGCGGGGCCGTCGATCATGCCGTCGGTCTCGGGCGTGAGCGGCGCGGCCAGAACGACGAAATCGGATTCGGCGAGGAGCTCGCGCAGGGCATCCGGCCCGACCACGCGCTCCGGCCCACGGCCCGTCGCCATCCCGATCAGCTCCTGGTCGTCACCACCAACGCCCCATCCATGCGCCGATGTAGCGCCTCCATCCGCCGTTCCGCCGGCCCCGAGTTCGTGGCGGCGCCGTGTCGCGATGACCCGGCACCCAAAGGCGCTTGCCAGCGAGCCCACGGCCCGCCCGATCGAACCCAGCCCGACGATCCCGACCGTGACGTCGCGCAGTTCCTGGCCCTCGAGCGGTTGCCACGTCCGTTCGCGTTGCAACTCGAGCAACTGCGGCAGGCGCCGGCTGACGGCCAGGATCATCATCAGGACGTACTCGGCGATCGGTCGCGAGAACACCCCACGCGCGTTGGTGATGACGATGCCGCGTTCCCTGGCTGCGGGCGTGAGGGCCCGCTCCACTCCCGTCGTCGCCGAGTGGACCCAGCTGAGGCCGGGCGCCCGGACGAGCAGGCGGTCGAAGGCATCCGAACTCAGCCAGCCGCGCAGGAGCACTTCGACATCGTCGAGGGGACCGTCGGCGAGACCCTCCACGGACACGTTCACGATTCGCGCTCCCGGCGCCGCGGCCTGGATCCGCTCGAGATCCCGGGCGCGATAGCGGGCCGAGAGAATGGGGCTCAGCGCGATGGCCCGCGGCGTGCCGTTCGGTCCGCTGCCGGGTCCGGCGACGCGGCGAAGATCGTCGAGCGACGCTGGTTCCCCTGGTCCGCTCATGGCCCTGTCTCCGGTCCCGGCGCACCCGCGCCCATCACCCGCCGTCGCCAGGCGTCCGGCGCGTCGATCTCGGCTGGTGTCGGGAGCGTCTCGGAGCTCTCCCAGAGCCGGGACAGCGCCGCCGCGCCGCCGGCATCCGCGATCGCCCGGACGAAGCGTTCACCCTTCTTGTACTGCTCCATCTTCAGGTCCAGGCCGGTCAGCCGCATGACGGCGCGCTCAAACGCTGTGCGTCGTTCTCGCCGCTCGTGGAACCGCGCACTGATCCGTTCGACATCATGGACGAGGTCGCGCCCAACCTCGTCCATGATGTAGTCGGAGAATCCCTCGAGCAGGCTCATGACCGCCTGGGTCTCGCGGAACAGCGTGCGCTGCTCATCGCCCATCAGGCGCTCCATCCAGTGGGTGCCGGTGCCCTCCCGGCGGAGCGCGCGACCAAGGCCGCGCAGCCCATCCCGGCCAAGTGCCATGGCGTCGTCGGAGAGGAGGCCGAGCTGGCGCTCCAGGCGCTCCGCGAGGTACGGGCGCAGCCACGGATGTGCCTCGAACTCGAACGCGTGAGCCGTCTCATGGAGGGCGATCCACATGCGGAACGGCCCGACCGGCACGCCCAGGGTGCGCGCCGTCCCCCGGATGTTCTCCTCGACGAACAGGACACGGCCATCGGCGGGACCCGCCGCGAGGAGCGCAAGGTCGTATTGGCCCAACACCTTGGTTCCCATGAACCCGAGCAGGAAGCCCAGTTGCTGGGTGGTCACGAAGCGATTCGCAAGGGCGAGCGCGGCACGGCCCAGGCCGCCCCCGGTCGGCACGATCTGCTCGAGGAGGTCGCCCTCGATTCGCTCGATGAGCTGCGCGAAGGAGGCGATATTCGCGCGAACCCAACCTGCCCGATCGACGACCGCAGCCCGCTCGGCCACGCCCGGCAGCTCCACCCCGAGTACTGCACTGAGGCGCGGCACGATCGCCGTCATCGCCGCCCGGTAGTCGCCCTCGACCGCGGCCAGTTCGGCTACCGACAGGCTGCCGGGTGCGGTGCGCAGCCGGCGCACCGCGGTCCGCTCTACCGCCGGCCAGTCAACGAGGCCGCGCCGGGCCGATTGTTCCGCGCGACGCCCGGCCACGGCGACGGCCGCGCCGATCGCCGAACCAAGCAGGAGCCCCGCCTGCCAGCGTCGATCGCCGCGCCACCAGGTGCCGTCGCTCCCGCCCCGCTGGTGGCGGCGAGCAGCTCCGTCCGATCGCGGGCTCATCGAACGGCCACTCCGAGATCAACTTGCGCCACATCGGGGAATGCGTCGCCGAACAGGCGTCCGGCAAGTGACCGGAAGGCCCCCACGTCGCCGGTCGTGAGCTGCCGGTGCGTCGCGGGTGCAACGATCTCGGCCGGTCGATCGTGCCCGCGCGGACCCGCGGCGGCGGCCGTGTCGCGGCTCGTCCCGGGGGCTTCCAGGCCGTTGATGCTCAACAGTTCCGCGAGCGCGGACGCCGTCGCGGTCGCCGAATCGACGATCGCCACGCGCTCGCCGGCGATCGCCGCGATTGTCGGCCGCAACAGGGGGTAGTGCGTACAGCCGAGCAGGAGGGTGTCGACCCGCGCCGAGGCCGGCAATGGGAAGACGAACTCGCCCGCCTCGTCGCGCTTGCCGAGGAGGGGAGCCAGGGCGTCGGCCACCACGGATTCGACGAGCGGTCCTCCGAGCGATCCTGCCTCGACGAGAGGGACCAGCGTCGGCGTCGCGTGCTCGTAGACCTCGATCGCGGGATTCTCGTCTTTGATCGCCTGGAAATACGCCCGCGAGCGGACCGTCGCCGGAGTCGCGATCACTCCGACGTGTCGAGTCCGCGTGGCCAGGGCCGCGGCGGCGGCGCCGGGGCGAATGACCCCAAGGATGGGCAGGTCATGGCGGCGGCGGAGCTCGGCCAGCGCGACGGCCGTCGAGGTGTTGCACGCGACGACGACGACCTTGACCCCGCGTTGGACCAGTGCGTCGATGCTCTGGGCCGAGAATGCCCGCACCTCGTCGTCGGTGCGGGTTCCGTACGGTGCCCTCGCGTTGTCGCCTAGATACACGGTGGATTCATTCGGAGACCGGCGCATGATCTCGCGCAGTACCGTCAGGCCCCCCACACCCGAGTCAAAAACGCCGATCGGTCGCTGGTCGGACACCGCCGGGCGAACCTACCGTCGTCCGGCTTCGGCCAGGGGTCGGGGCGCGGAGACCAGAACCTCCGCGACGCGGGTGATGTCGCGGCTGACCTCGGCTCCGGGCTGGTCAAGGACGAAGGGAACGCCCTTGTTGTTCGACTCCACGACCAGGCGCCCGTCCGACTGGACCATGTGTTCCGGGACCCGGCCGAGCGCTCGCGAGAGATCGTCCAGTTCGATCCCGCCGGCCGAATCGGCGCGATTCACCAGGTACTGGACCTTCGACGCTGGATAGCCGATCGAGCGGAACGCATCGGCCATGGCGATCGTGTTGTGGATCGTCGTCGAGTCGTAGGTGACGATTTCGAGGATCGTGTCCGACACGTCGAGGAACGCGAGCGTGACGTCGTTGATGCCTGCGCTCGTGTCGATCACGACAACTTCGTAGACCCGCCTGAGCAGCGAGAGAACCTTGTCGATGTCGCGGATCGTGACCATCTCGGCCATCTCGATCCGTGGTGGCGCGAGCAGGATGTCGATTCCCGACGGGTCACGCCAGAGGACGTCCTGTAGGTCGGCGTCGGTGATTCGGTCGGTCGGCAGGTCAAGGATCGACGGGGCGTCGACCGGGACTTTGAGGAGCGAGCGCATGTCACCGAACTGGAGGCTGCCGTCGATGAGCACGGTCCGGCGCCCGAGCTGACCGGATGCGACCGCCAGGTTGAACGCAATGGTGGTCTTGCCAACGCCGCCCTTCGGCGCAAATACCGTCACGATGCGCGAGCCGGCCGTGATCTGGTCGGCAGCGTGGGCCTCGCGGACGTGCGCGATCTTGGTCATCAGGTCGTACCCGGAGAAGGGCATCGCCAGCACGCCGTGAATTCCCTGCTCGGGATCGGGTGCGAGGGGGTTCTGGGGCACGGTCAGCACGATCACCGGGACGGCCGCGTCGGACGCATGGATCTGTCCGACAACCTCCGGCCCCTTGACGCGACCCTGAAGCAGGGCGTCGATGAGGACCACGTCGGGACGGAGTTGCTGGACCTGTCCGAGCACCTTCGATCCGTCGGTCAGCACGTCGAGCAACTTGATCGTCGCTTGTGTCGCGAAGAGGCCCCGGATGTACTGGGCAACCTGGGGAACGTCCTCGACGAGGAGGATGCGCGTTGGGTCCTTCGAAGCCATGCGGCCGACGATACCACGCGGCCTCCCTGCGGGGCCGACCCCCGATGGTCCCGCTCAGCCCCGGACTGCCAGCAGGATTGCGCGCTCGCTGGCCGGTCCGATCGGTTCCAGGTCATAGCCGCCGGCCAGGGTCTCGACGTGGAGTCCAACGTCGCCGGCCAGTCCGGTCAGTTCGTCCCCTGAGATGAGTCGGAGCCGGTCCACCCGGAGCCAGCGGACTGGTGCTTCGCCCGGACGACCTTCCTCGTAGCGCGTGGTCAGCTCGACGATCTGGCTCGTCGGGTCGTACTGGGCCGAACTCGTCTTGACGACCAGATTGCCGGTCTCCGGGTCGGTGCGGGCGTACTCGAGCATGACGCGCCCGTCGAATCGCGCCAGGTCATCGGCGTCCGGTTGCCAGACATCGACCACGGCAAGGCCACCGGGCGCCAGGTGCCGGGCGAGGCTCTCGAGGGCTGCTCTCTGACGATCGCGCGAGGCCAGCAGGAACAGGGAATTCAGTCCGATGAAGGCAAGACGGTAGATGCCGGCGTCGGCCAGGCGGAGGTCGACCAGGTCGGCCTCGACGAGGCGGAGTCCCCGCGCGGCGGCCGCGGCCGTGCCGGCCGCGCGGCGGGCCCGATCCAGCATCGCCGCGTCGAGGTCCACGCCCGTGACCGCATGGCCCGCTGCGGCGAGCGGGATCGCGAGTCGACCCGATCCGCAGGCCAGCTCGAGGACGGGACCGGCCGCTCGACGGGCCAGGGCGAGGTACAGGTCGACGTCGCCCGGATCCTCGAGGAGGTCGACGTCGTACAGCCGGGCGAGCGCAGCGCGCTCGGAATCGATCGCGTCGGCCGCGGTTGCGTGGAGGCGGTCGGAGCCGGACGCGAACGTGGTCATCGGTGGATCGTACCCGCCGGGGACGGTGCCGGCTGCGTGTGCACCGTGCGCACCCATTGTCCACGGGATTCCAGCACCGAGCGCAGCACCGCCGGCTGATCGGACATCAAGCCGTCCACGCCGAGATCGAGCAGTCGGCGCATCTCGTCGGGGTGATCCACCGTCCAGACATGAACCGGAAGCCCGCTGCGATGCGCCCGCTCGAGGAAGGGGCGATCGACGAGTCCGACGGGGCCCAAGCGGGTGGGGACCTGGGCGCAGCGCCCACCACGAGCCGTGCCATGAGGCGCCGTCGGCCGGAATCGCCCGGCAGTGCTCGCGATCGCGGACCGCGATTTCAGCCAG
>JANNUK010000627.1:0-3323 GCA_031395155.1 Chloroflexota bacterium
GTCCCGCGACCCGCCGACGCATCGACGAGCTCGAGGACGTCGAGGTCGCCTCGATGGACGACGAGGCGCTGTTCGGTCCCGTCGCCCACCGGCTCTGGTTCCGGGCGGCGGTCGATCTCGGCGTGCTCACCGACTACCAGCTCGTGGCGGTCCTGGTGACCGAAGCGGAGGTGGCCGACCTCGTCCGGAGGCGGGCCGGGGTGATCGTCGACGGCAAGGTGCTCGACGCCGAGACCCTCGCCACCCTCATCGCCGTCCGTCGCGCGATCGGCGACCTCGGGCTCACCCGCGCGATCACGTTCCATCACACGATCGCCCGCGCCAAGGGGTTCGCCCACGCGCTGTCGCAGATCGCGCTCGCCGCCTCGGCTCCGGACGCCGAGCACATCAGCGGGGCGATGTCGGTCGACGAGCGGGAGCGGGTCCTGCATATCCTCAAGGAACCCGAGCGCCCGACGGTCGTGACGAACGCCCGCTGCCTCACCGAGGGCATCGACGTGCCGAGCCTCGACGCCGTCGCCTTCGTCGATCCACGGTCGAGCGCCGTGGACATCGTCCAGGCGGTCGGGCGGGTGATGCGGAGGGCACCCGGCAAAGAGCGCGGCTATGTCGTCGTCCCCGTGTTCCTTCGTGAGGCCGACCTCGCCGATCCAGAGGCCGCCGTCGAGTCATCTGCCTTCGCGCGGGTCCTCGATGTCCTCCGGGCGCTACGGGCGCACGATCCCGAACTGACGGCCGATGCCTCCCGGATCAAGGCCAGCCTCGGCCCCCGCGACACGGTGGCGGGCGGGCACATCGCTGAGCACGTGCGGCTCATGGGGCGGACGGTCGATCCTCATGCGTTTGAGGTGGCCCTCGAACTTCGCTTCGTCGAGGTCACGGCCGAGGCGTTCGAAGTGGGGCTCGCGGTGCTATGGCGGTACGTGGAGCATCAGGGTAGTGCCCGCGTGCCGGCCGAACATCTTGAAGGGACCTTCGCGCTGGGTTCCTGGGTCGGTTCGCGCCGCGCCCAGCGAAAGGCGGGTCGCCTTGACCCCTCCCGAATCGCCGCACTGGAGTCGCTGCCAGGCTGGACGTGGGATCCGCGAGACGACGACTGGACCGCCGGGCTAGCCAAACTGCAGGCATTTGTCGATCGTGAGGGTCACGCAAGAGTCCCAGCCAAGCACGTTGAGGCGGGCTATGGGCTCGGCTCGTGGGTGGGGCATCAGCGTGACGAGCACAAACACGACCGCCTCGACCCTGCCCGTGTCGCAGAGCTGGAGGCTCTGCCCGGATGGACATGGGATCCGGACAGCGAAGACTGGGCGAGAGATCTCGACGCGTTGCGGGCCTTCGTGGCGCGTGAGGGTCATGCTCGTGTGCCGGACCGTCACGTCGAGGCGACGGCGCGGCTCGGGACTTGGGTCGGTGAGCGGCGAACGGATCGCAGGACTGGCGTCCTCAACCCCATCCGAATCGCCGCACTTGAATCGCTCCCCGGTTGGACGTGGGATCCGCGAGACGACGACTGGACGGCTGGGCTAGCTGAACTGCGGGCGTACGTTGCTCGCGAGGGTCACTCCAGAGTGCCCCACGGTTTCAAGGTCGATGGACTCGATCTCGGGTCGTGGGTGTTGAGGCAACGGCAGAAACAGGAAGCCGGTCGGCTGGATGAGGTCCGAACCGAAGAGCTCGAGGAGATGCCAGGCTGGATCTGGGATCCGCAAAGTGGGAAGTGGATGGCCGCATTGAGTGCGCTGCGAGCGTTCGTCGCCCGCGAAGGCCACGCCAAAGTGCCCGCTAAGCACGTTGAGGCGGGGTTCAAGCTCGGAGCGTGGGTGGCGGGCCACCGCACCTTGCGCAGACGCGGTCGTCTCGACGCGCTGCGCACCGCTGAACTCGAGTCATTGCCGGGATGGTCATGGGATCCGTACAGCGATGACTGGGCAGCTGCACTCACGGCGCTCCGGACATTCGTCGCTCGCGAGGGTCACGCCAGAGTGCCGCCTCGCCACGTGGAAGCAGGGATCGAACTCGGAGAATGGGTGATGGTGCGCCGTAGCGAACACAGACGCGGTCGCCTCGACGCCGCCCGCGCCGCTGACCTTCAAGCACTCCCCGATTGGTCCTGGGATCCGTACGGCGATGATTGGACGAGGGCGACGGACGCTCTACGGGCGTTCGTGGCGCGGGAGGGTCATGCTCGTGTACCCGATAAGCGCGTCGAGGCCGGCGTCCGACTGGGATCGTGGGTCGGACGGCAGCGCCTCGCGTATCGGGTCGGGAGCCTATCCCGGACGCGCGCCGCTGAACTCGAGGCATTTCCCGGATGGAGCTGGGGCCGCATCTCGAAGACGTAGCCGAGGTTAGGGTGGTGACCCAGCCCTCGTGAGATCGTCACGTGAAGCGGTGAGGTCCCGGCGGACTCGCTCGCGCAGCGTCGAGGGGCCCTCTCAGGCGGCACTATGGAAGCCTCGTGTGGGACTCATGAGGCCTGAACGACGAAGTCGCTCGGGCGGCCGAACATCAGCGCGTCACGGCCCCGAAGACGAGTGGACCGGCCTTGCGAATTCAGTCTACGGCCGGTCCGGCCCACCCACGCTGAGCTGCCTGGATGGCCTGCGACGCGAGTCTCAGTCGCGCTCGAGCGTTGCGAGGCGGTACAGCTGGCGGGCCCCGTGAAGGCCCTTCAGCTCATGGATCCCGGCGTCCTCGAAGGTCAGCTCGGAGCCGTCGAGGAGATCCATGACCGTTGCCGAGACGAGGATCTCGCTGGACCCGGCGACGGCCATGATCCGGGCCGCCGTGTGGACCGCGATCCCGCGGACGTCGCCTGCGATCGGCTGGACCTCTCCGGTGTGGACGCCGGCGCGGATCGCGAGGCCGAGGTCCTGGGCCGCGAAGAGGATGGCAGCCGCGCCCCGAACTGCGCGCTCGGCCCCGTCGAATTGGGCGAGCACGCCGTCGCCGGTGGTCTTGACCAGTCGTCCCCGATGGCGATCGATCGCCGCGGCGGCCTTGTGGTTGTGCTCTCCGACGAGGTCATGCCAGCCCGCGGCGCCAAGCTCTGCCGCGCGGCGAGTCGAATCGACGATGTCGGTGAAGACGATCGACGCCAGGATCCGTTCGTCCCGGGCGTCCCGCTGCTTCCCGTACGTCCGCATCGCCTCGAAGTCGACCGAAACCCATGGCTCATCCCCGACCACCCAGGCATCGTGTCCAGGTGGGATCTCGAAGACGTCGCCGGGACCGACCTCGAGTTCCGTGCCGTCCGGCATCTGGGCGCGCAGGCGCCCTGAAAGCGTGACCCCCAGGTGATGGTACTGACAAGTGTCTGTGCC
>JANNUK010000007.1:0-2602 GCA_031395155.1 Chloroflexota bacterium
GTCGTCGGCGGTGGCGACTCGGTGGCAGCGATCGCCCAGCAGGGACTCGCCTCGAAGATGACCCACATTTCCACCGGCGGCGGGGCGTCGCTCGAGTTCCTCGAGGGGCGCACGCTCCCGGGGGTCGACGTGTTGCCGGACCAGGCACCGGTCAAGGTTGCCGCAAAGCCCAGGACGCGCGCCAGGGCATGAGCCAGATCGAGGCCGTCGACGCGCGCGAAATTCTCGATTCGCGCGGAAATCCCACGGTTGAGGTCGACGTCCTTCTCGTCGATGGTTCGGTCGGCCGGGCGGCGGTCCCATCGGGTGCATCGACGGGCGCTCACGAGGCCGTCGAGTTGCGCGATGGCGACGCGGCGCGCTACGGCGGCAAGGGTGTCCGGGTTGCGGTCGCGAACGTCGTCGACCTGATCGGTCCGGAGATCGTGGGGCTGGACGCCTCCGACCAGGCCGGTCTCGATGCCGTCCTGATCGATCTCGACGGGACGCCGAACAAGGGTCGCCTCGGCGCGAACGCGCTGCTCGGCGTGTCGCGTGCATGCGCGCAGGCAGCCGCCGCGGCGGCGGACCTGCCGCTGTACCGCTATCTTGGGGGCGCAGGAGCCCGGACGCTGCCCGTGCCGATGTTCAACATCCTCAACGGCGGACGCCACGCCCAGGACTCCACCGACTTCCAGGAATTCATGGTCATGCCGGTGGGGTCGGACTCATTCTCCGAGGGACTCCGTGCGGGTGCCGAGATCTTCGCCGCGCTGCGAACGATCCTCCACGACGACGGCCATGCCACCGGCCAGGGCGACGAAGGCGGTTTCGCGCCGGCGCTGCCCTCCAACCAGGCTGCGGTCGAGGTGATCCTTCGGGCGATCGAGCGGGCCGGCTACCGGCCCGGCGAGGACGTTGCCATTGCGCTCGACCCAGCCACGACCGAGCTCGTGGAGCCGGGGACCGGCACCGAAGCGACTCCGACCCGGTACATCTTGGCCCGCGAGGGCCGGACACTGGATTCCGGCGAACTCATCGACCTGTGGGCCGATTGGTGCAGCCGCTATCCGATCGTGTCGATCGAGGATGGGTTGGCCGAGGACGATTGGACCGGCTGGACCGCCCTCACAAAACGACTCGGCGATCGCATCCAGCTCGTCGGCGACGACCTGTTGGTCACGAACACCGAGCGAATCCAGCGTGGCATCGACGCCAAGGCGGCCAATGCCGTCCTCATCAAGCTGAACCAGATCGGGACCCTGACCGAGACCATCGAGGCCATCGATCTTGCCCGCCGAGCCGGCTGGGCGGCGGTCGTCTCGCATCGATCGGGTGAGACCGAGGACACGACGATCGCGGACCTCGTGGTCGCGATGGGCAGCGGCCAGATCAAGACGGGCGCTCCGTCGCGATCTGAGCGCGTGGCCAAGTACAACCGCCTGCTCCGGATCGAGGGTGAGCTCGGTGATGGGGCACGTTACCTGGGCCGCGCCGCTCTCGCCGTCGGCGGATCGCCCGCGTGACGCTGCCTGCATGAGCCGGGTGATCGATCGCGGGGCCGTGGTCGCCGCTTACGTCGGCATGGGCATGGCTCTCGTCATCGGGGTCAGCTTTCTGCTGGTGATCCCGATCGAGCCGATCTTCTGGATCGCGGCCCTGCCGGCTGGTCTGCTGATCGGCTACTACGCGGACCAGCGCTCCGATCGTCGGGCCGGACCATGGCCGCGGATCGTGGCCAACGGGCTGTTCGCCGGGGCCGTGACCGGCCTGACGATGGCGGTGCTCCTCCTCGGCGTGAAGGCGCTGTTCTTCGCGGCCGACGACGGGTATCGCGATCCCGGGCTCGGCGGGCCGATCGTGTGCGACGCGGGCGCCGACTGCGTCTACCAGCGCTACCGCGAAGGCCAGGGCGCGGCGCTGGTGGATGCCGGCGTGACCGACGCGGCGAGCTTCTCGGCGTTCTACTGGGGCCAGCAGTGGGCGTCGGCGCGACTCGTCCTGATCGTGACGATCGTCGGTGGCCTGGGCGGGGCGCTGCTGTACGGCGTCACGCGGCCACGATCGCCGGGTTCGCCGCGGGAGCCCTCTCCGGCCGCCTGAGGTTCCCGGCTGCCTGAGGCAGCCCCGGTCCCGGCGGACCCGACCCGCCGAACTACTCGGCGGGGGTGGCCTTGCGAGTGGACTTGCGCGCCGTGGCCTTCGGGGCTGCCTTCGCCTCGCTTGCCTTCGCCGACGACTTCGCCGGCGCCCTGGCCTTCGTGGCCTTCGCGCCGGCAGCCTTCGTACCGCCGGCCCTCGCCGCGGCCTTCGCCGGGGCCTTCGCCGGCGTCGCCTTTGCGCTCGCGGCTTCGGCGCCCGCCTTGGCGGCCGCCGCTTCGGCTCGCGCCGACTTGCTCAATGCCGCGCGGGCCTTGCCGGCGGCCGTCTGGGCGCCCTTGGCCTTGTCCGCCTTGCCGGCGGCGATCCGCGCCTTGGCCGCCTTGACGGCAGCGGTCTTGCCCGTGGTCTTTGTCACGTGTGTGGACGGGACGTGGCTACCAGCGAGCGCGGCGTTGACCTTGAGAACCAGTCGCGACTTTCGGCGCGCGGCGGCGTTGGGATGAATCGCGCCGGCCTTTGC
>JANNUK010000037.1:0-1712 GCA_031395155.1 Chloroflexota bacterium
GGCCCAAGGAGGCCCGGATTGCGATCGTAGACCAGGGCGATGGCGACGAACGGGACGCCGAGCCCCAAGGTGTAGGCGACGAGGAGCACGAGGCCCTGCCCAGCCGTCGATGCCGTCGCGGCCATGGTCAGGATGCCGCCGAGGATGATTCCGATGCACGGCGTCCAGCCGATCGCAAAGATCGATCCGAGCCCGAACGAGGCGACCCAGCCGCCCCGGCTGCCGATCAGGCGTCCACCGATCCGGTCGGCCCGGCTGATCGTGCCGCCCGGGCTGGCCAGCGACAGCCCGCCGGTCGTCGCGGCGAGGGCACCCGCCGCGCCGGTGTCCAGCGGCCGCCAGGTCCGATCGAGGACCGGGATGCGCAGGATGCCCGCGAGGTTGAGCCCGAGCACGATGAGGACAGCACCGCCGACCTGGCGGAGGGCCGGCAGATAGTCGACGAGCGGGCCGGCGGCGAACGTGGCGGTGATCCCGAGCAGCGTGAAGATGAGCCCGAAGCCGCCGACGAAGGCGATCGCGTGGCGAAGCGACCGCCAGCGGCTGGTGGCCCCTCCCTCGCCCTCGTCGGTCACGGCGACGGCCGTGAGCTGGCCGAGGTACGCCGGGACGACGGGAAGGACGCACGGCGAGAGAAAGCTGATGACGCCGGCGAGGAGGGCGACAAGAATCGTCAGGTCGGAGCCGAACATCGTCAGGCGTCCGCTTCCTGGCCGTCGAGCACGTCGGAGAGCAGGCGCCGGAGCTTCGCAGCGCTGGTGGCGAGCTTCACGCGACGGTCGCCGAGCTCGACGACCGGGATCGTGGAGAAGTAGGCGCGATGCCATTCGGGATCGGTGTCGATGTCGCGTTCCTCGATCGGCGGCGCCGGGAGTCCCGCGGCGACCCGCTCCGCGAGCAAGGCGCCGAGCAGGGCGCGTGCTTCATCGCAAAGGTGGCATTCGGCGCGCGAGTACAGCACGAGGGCGGGGAGGGGAGCGCCTGTCATGTCGCGGGTCATTCTAGGCGAGGAACGCTGTAGCCCCGGTCACCGGTTCCCTCGGTACGTGCCCCTGGCGCCCGGGAGCCTGTGCCGAGTGGCTGTACCATCAGGACGCCACGCCCCCGTAGCTCAGTGGATAGAGCGAGGCCGTCCTAAGGCCTGCGTCGGCGGTTCGAATCCGTCCGGGGGCGCCAGAACAGTGCGGCAGGGTCCGCCCGATGCCTCCGCCGTCGCCGCTGCGAAGAACGGCCGCTCCGGGGGTCGTCCAGCCCGCCATACTCCCGGCTATGGCGATCCCGGCCTTCCAGACGGTCATGCTCCCGGTGCTCCAGCTGCTCAGCGACGGCGAAGTGCGACGGACCGTCCCCGACATCACGGACCCGCTTGCTGAGCAGTTCCACCTGACCCCGGAAGATCATCAGCGGATGCTGCTGTCCGGGAGTCAATCGATCTTCGTCAACCGGACCCATTGGGCGGTGACCTACCTGAGCAAGGCGGGACTGCTTTCGCGTCCGGCTCGTGGTCGGGTGGAGATCACCGATTTGGGACGCGACACCCTTGCCAAAAAGCCGGCCAAGATCAACATCGCATTCCTCATGGGGTACCCGGGTTTCGAGGCCTTCCGGGCCAAGCCGAAGACCGGGAGCGACGGGGCGGCGGTTCCGATCTCCGAGCAAAATCCGGAGGAACTCCTTTACCTCACCTACGACGCTCTTCGTCAGTCGATCGA
>JANNUK010000069.1:0-4107 GCA_031395155.1 Chloroflexota bacterium
GATCCTCGGGCCGCCACCAGTGGCCCAGGCGCCTCTCAGCATCCGAAACCATGACGCTCAGACTCCGATCGAAGAGGGAGGTCACTATCTTGACAGGCCCACCGGTCGGCCCCGCAACGCGCCTTCTAGGCTCGCGGCGTAGGACAGTGTTGGAGGCGCAAGGCCGGGAAGGGTTATGCGGCCCTGTAGACGGCGTTCAAGGGGTCGGACCCTACGGGTGAGATGAGAAAACACCATGCGCGGATCGTGGAAGGCGAAGACCGATGGTGCGACGAGCCCGTTGGCCCACGCGGGCCAGGCCGGCTCCTCGATCACCCACGGCACTCCGAACTGGGGCGCCGATCCAGGCGATCCCGGCCGCCTCGAGCGCCCGGCCGACCTGGGTCAGCGAGCGCTTCCCGGTCAGCTGCGCGGCGAGGGCCGGGGGCCGGTTCAGCCCATCAACAAGCTCCTCGCGGGACGGACGCGGTGCACCTCTCACCCCTATAATCATCCGCCTAACGCCCGAACCACGGGGCGGCCGATGCGCTGACCCGCGAGGATGAGCCCGAGATGCGAGCACGCACGTTGCTATCGGCCACGCTGCTGGGTGCGTTGCTGCTCTCGACAGCCTCCACGGCTGGCGCTTGGACGCGCCCGCGAGCCGCTGCCCCTCACCCGGCGGGGGCGGGCGGCGAGCTGATCGTCGGCTTCCGCGAGCTCTCCTCGCGCGGCGATCGGGCGGCCGCCGTCGCGGCGGCGGGGGCGGTCGCGGTGCGCGATTTCGGTGCGATCGGCGCCGTGCTGGTGCGGACCCCGGGGGACCCGAAGGTGGTGCAGCGGGTTCTCGAGCGCCGCGGAGAGGTCCGCTACATCGAGGCCAACTCCCGGCTCTACGCCGATGACCATGGGTCCTACCCGTCGGACCCGAACGATCCCGCCTTCCACAACCTGTGGGGCGTCCACAACTTCGGGCAGCAGGTCAACGGAATCACGGGGCAGGCTGACGCGGACATTGACGCCCGGGAGGCGTGGCAGGTGTCGACCGGCAGCGCCTCGGTCGGGATCGGGGTCATCGACACCGGGATCGATTTCGGCCATCCCGATCTCGGCGGCAGCGCGACCACGAGCCCGCGGATCTGGGTGAACGCGGGCGAGAACTGCGGCTCGAGCGACGCGGCGATCGCCTGCGGCAGCCGTACCAACGGCGTCGACGACGACCGCAATGGGTACGTCGACGACTGGCGGGGCTGGGACTTCGTCAACCGCGACAACGATCCGTCCGACGACAACGGGCACGGGACGCACGTGGCGGGGACGATCGGCGCGTCCGGGAACAACGGCGTCGGCGTGGCCGGCGTCACCTGGAACGTCCGCTTCCTCAACCTCAAGGCGTTCAACCAGAACGGCCAGGGGACGACGGCCGACGCGGTCGAGGCCATCCTCTATGCGACCGCCCAGGGAATCCGGATCACGAACAACTCCTGGGGCGACCGGGGCAGCGGCACGTACTCCCAGGCGCTCTTCGATGCCATCGCCAACGCGGACGGTCACGGCGCGCTGTTCGTCGCGGCGGCGGGTAACAACGCAGCCGACAACGACCAGACGCCCTTCTACCCGTCCGGCTACGACCTCCCAAACGTCGTCGCAGTCGCCGCGACCGACAGCTCCGACAACCGCGCCTCGTTCTCGAACTGGGGTCAGCGCACGGTGGACCTGGGCGCGCCCGGCGCGAACGTCTACTCGACCTGGCCGGGCAACACGTACAAGTACCTGAACGGGACCTCCATGGCGACGCCGCACGTCTCCGGGTCGGCAGCGCTGCTCAGCGCCGCCCTGCCCGGCGTCGGACACCTCGGGCTCAAGGCGCTGATCCTGCGCTCCGTCGATCCGATCACGGCGCTCGCCTCCCGGACGGTGTCGGGAGGACGCCTCAACGTCGATACGGCCATCCGCTGCCGCTCCACGCCCCGAGTCTGGATCGACGCCCCCGGCCCCGACTTCACGGCCGCCGTCGGTTCCCCGATCGCCATCCGGGTGATCGCGGCTGACTGCGCCAGCCCGACAGGGCCGAGCGTCAGCGTGACGGCGAACGGGACTGCCCTGGCGCTCACGCCGCGAGGGGACGGCCTCTACACCGCCAGCCACACCCCGACCGCACCCGGATCGCTCACGTTCGAGGCGACGGCAAGCCTGACGACCCCGACAGGGAGCCTCGCCGACGTGCGAAGCGTCACGGGCACGGTCGTCACGAACTACCGGGTCGAGGACGCCGCCTACGAGTGGATCGATGCGACGAGCGGCGGGACGAAGACCTCGCTCGCCTCGGACGACACCTCGGTCACCCTGAGCCTCCCGTTCCCGGTGACCTACTACGGTGCCTCGTACTCCCAGGTGAAGGTGTCGTCGAACGGCTATCTCGTCTTCGCGGCGAGCGATGCGACGGCCTTCGCGAACGCCGCGATCCCGGATGCCAGCCCTCCGAACGGCTACATCGCCCCGTTCTGGGACGACCTCAACCCGGGCTCGGGCGGGAGCGTCTGGTACCGCGTGACCGGCACCTCGCCCAGCCGAACATTCGTGGTCGCCTGGATCGGCGTTCCGCACTACCCGAACGTCGGCAGCGCGACCTTCGAGGTCGTCCTCGAAGAGGCGACGGGCGACGTCGTCTTCCAGTACCAGGACGTCGTCTTCGGAAGCGCGTCGTACGACCACGGGGCGAGCGCGACGATCGGCGTCGAGCACCGCGACGGGACACTGGGGCGCCACTTCTCGTACAACCAGGCGACGCTTGCGACGTACCAGGGCCAGAAGGGGGTTCGGTTCACGACGACCGCGGCCGGGCCCTCGATCACGACCTCCTCTCTCGCGGACGGCACGACCGGGCAGGTCTACAGTCAGACCCTGTCCGCCTCGGGCGGAAGTGAGCCGTACGCATGGAGCCTGAAGAGCGGGACGTTGCCGCCGGGCCTCACGCTCGCTCCCGCGGGCACGATCTCCGGGACGCCGAGCCAGGTCGGGTCCTGGGCATTCGACGTCTCCGTGACGGACGGCTCACAGCCGCCCCAGAGCGCTTCGAAGAGCCTGTCCATCCGCGTCGACGGCCCGCTCGTCATCGCGACCTCCTCTCTTGCGGACGGCACGACCGGGCAGGCCTACAGTCAGCCCCTGTCCGCCTCGGGCGGCCGAACGCCCTACGCCTGGAGCTTGACGGCTGGCAGCCTGCCGCCGGGACTGGCGCTCGCTCCCGCGGGCACGATCTCCGGGACGCCGAGCCAGGCGGGCACGTGGAGCTTCACGCTGACGGCGACCGACAGCGGCAATCCGCTGCGAACGGCGTCGAAGCCGCTGAGCATCACGATCGTCGACCCGCCCCCGAGCCCGATCACCCTGTCGGCGAAGGGCTACAAGGTGAAGGGCCTCCAGAGGGTGGATCTGACCTGGACGCCGACGGCCGCCGGGTCGGTCAACGTCTATCGCGGCGGCACGTTCCTCGTGGAGTCCGCGCACGACGGCGCGTACACCGACCGGATCAACGTGAAGGGTGGCGGGACGTACACGTACCGAATCTGCCTGCCCGGCGGCGGGTGCTCGAACGAGGTGACCGTGACGTTCTAGGCGGACCGAGGCTGCCGGGAAAGAAAGTTGCCGGGCCCCCGCTCGGAGCTACGGCTTCGCGCTCGGTCGGTAGCGGAAGATCCACAGACCGGCGTCGCGATCACTGGCGAGGACGAGCGGCTCGTCGCTGCCCGGCATGTGTGAGCCTCGATACCCCAGAAGTTGTTCCCGCCCTCGGCGATAAACGCCCCGATCTCGCGGAGCCCGTCCTCCCGACTGAACTGGACTACCCGGAAGCCGCCCGAGTAGTGCGAGAGCTAGGCCCGGTTGCGCTTGGGGTCCACCGCGACCTCGTGGATCGACAGGATCCCGGAGTTGGCAGCGTGGCCGGGATCGAGAGTCCCCGGCAGCGCCCCAGTGGTCGAGCGGCTGACACGATGTCCGCATCGTGTTGCGGTCCTGGCCGGCGCGGTCGCGGGGAGATAGCATGGTTGGGTGTGCCGGCCGACGACCCAGATGGACGAGGAAGTTCGATCGTTCGCCACGACCCCAAGAAACTCCCAATGCCCG